>JAUWZV010000168.1 GCA_030615105.1 Desulfobacteraceae bacterium | reverse complement strand
TCAGGAACTCAGGGACATTGGGGAAAGGATTTACACCCTTGAGAGAATGTTCAATCATCGAGAGGCAGGACGAGACAGGAAGGACGATTATGTTCCTGATCGCTATTTCGCTGAACCGGTTCCCGGTGGCTTGCCTATAGTTAAGGGATTTAAATTGAAAAGAAAGAAATTTGACCAGATGCTTGATGAGTATTATGAATTCCATAGTTGGGATAAAAGTGGTGTACCTACCCAGGATACATTGGAAAAACTCGGTCTGGATAAAGAGCCATCCCATATGCTTTGATTCTTGAATGGAGGTTAATTTAAGATGCAAAAAATGTTACTGATAGATCATGAGAAATGCACTGGTTGCCGGGCATGCGAGACAGTTTGCTCAGCTATGCATGAGGGGGCAAGTAATCCAGTCAGGAGCCGAATCCATGTGGTTAAATGGGAGTGGGATGGGTTTATGATGCCTTTTCTATGTCAACAGTGTCAGGACGCTCCGTGTATAGCTGTGTGTCCGACCAAAGCCCTATCTCGTGATGAGGAATTGGGGAGAGTGGTGGTTGATTATGATAAATGCATTGGCTGTAAATTTTGTATCACGGCATGTCCTTTTGGCGGTATGGGTTTTGATTCTGTTGGTAAGAAAGTAATAAAGTGTGATTTCTGTGATGGCGATCCAATTTGTGTTCGATTTTGCTCGACACAGGCTATACAGTTTATGGATGCTTCTGAAGCAAGCCTGAGAAAAAAGAGGGAAGCTGCTGAGAGTCTTCCCGTGATAATGAAGAAATACAAGACTTACTAAGACTTATTGATGTATAAAACCTTTAGGAAAAAATCTCTGGATAATTTATAAAAAAAATTAAAAGAGATCATCCATTTCGTCCTTCCCTCCCCAGGGCATTTCGCCATGTACCTGTAAATATTGCTGAATCAACTCACTTTCTCTCTTTGAATAAAATTGGTCTTCCTCATACTCAAACCAGGCCACCTTTTCATTCTCCTCAAATGCCTCAAGCAGGGACTCTCTCATATTTATAACACCCTTGATAGATAAAACCTGTTTATCAGCATCCAGAAGCTGGTATACACCCTCAATTTCTGGCACTATTTGAATATTTTCCTCAGTCCATTTCAGCAATTTTTCAGGGGGGGAGACAACTTTTTCTATTCCCAATCTCAGATCACATTGCAAACAGCGTGAGGCCTCTTTTCTCGCCATTTCAGAATCAAAACCAAGGGCAACCTCTTCAAAGCCCTTGTGCCTGTCTGCCACAGGCAATTCCGGAACCTTCTCCCTTACAAGAGAGGCAAAACCCTCTATTTTTCCTATTGCTGGAGTTAGGGGCTCAGGTTGAAACAGGGTCTCCTCGATATTTCCATCTCCACCTAACATTCTGTCAATAGAAGATGCTGCCTTTCTGCCTGCTGCTATAGCATGAATAATTGCTCCAGGTGCTTGAGTGATATCTCCACCGGCAAATATAGTCTGCATACCTGTTTCAAGGCTTTCTTCCTTTACAGCTATCAGGCCCCTTTGAATAGTAATAGGGCTGCCTGAGGTAATAAAACTGAGATCTGAGGCCTGACCTATTGCCAATATGACCTGGTCTGTTTCTACTACCTTTCTTCTCTCATCATAGGTTGGAGAAAAATTTCCTTGGCTATCAAAAACAGAGGCGCAACCTTTGAGCTCAATTCCTGTTACCAGAGCATCTTTGCTTAATATCTTATTGGGGCCCCATGCTGTTAATATCTCGACACCTTCTTCTATGGCCTGATCAATCTCCCACTCATCTGCAGGCATCTCGTCTCTCTTCTCCAAACAGGCCATGGTAACATTAGCGGCACCACATCTTAATGCAGTGAGTGCCACATCAATGGCAACATTGCCTCCACCAATTACCATTACCCTATCTTTTAGCCTAATATCCTCCCCTTCCTTTATCTGGTAGAGAAAATCAACACCCCATAAGACATCCGTTAGATCTGAACCCTCGAGTTCTATCTTTCGGCTTAGCTGAGAGCCAATAGCTAAGAATATTGCCTCATAGCCCTCATTTTTTAAATCATCAATATTAAAGTCTTTTCCCAGTGTTTTTCCTTCTTTTAGCTCAATGCCTAAATCAAGAATATCCTGGATCTCCTTTTCCACAACACTCAAAGGGAGCCTGTAGTCAGGTATCCCATATCTCATCATACCACCAGGTAGGGGCCTTGCCTCGAATACTGTCACATGATGACCCATCTTTTTAAGATAAAAGGCTGCTGTTAGCCCTGCAGGACCAGAGCCAATAATGGCCACTCTGTGTCCTGAATCACCCCTCAGCTTTATTGAGGCTTTCCACAATTCTCGGCTATTATCCGCGGCAAATCTCTTAATAGCACAGATAGATATGGACTCATTGACCTCATTTCTCCTGCAGACATCTTCACAGGGCCTGATGCAAACTCTGCCTAAGATACCAGGAAATGGTACTTTCTCTCTTATCAATGCATTTGCTTCATCTGCTTTTCCCTCTTCAATAAGTCTCAAATAACCAGGTATATTGATATTAGCAGGACAGGCCGCTATACAAGGAACAAGATCTTCCTCTTCATGGCCGGCCTTGATATCTTTATCTATCAGTGCCCCGGTGGGGCATACCTCTACACAGGCAGTACAGAATCTGCAATTAGATTCTTGTAAACTAGGAGATAAGGAGCCAACCTGAATCTCGCCCTTTTCATCAAATACAAAACCCAGTGCCCCCACCTCTCTGAGATCATTGCAGGCCCTTACACATCTTAGACACCCAATACAAAGATTATAATTCCTTTCAAAAAGTGGCCCATCTTTAATAATGGGTAAACTGGTGGGAATCCATCTTGGGGTCGCAGGATCTATGCCAACATAGTTGGCTACATCCTGGAGCTCGCAGTGACCGAAGAGGGGACAGCATCTCTCCTCTACAGGCACATCTAAGGAACACTGAAGCCTGTCACAACCTTCCTGCTGAGGACAGGCCAAGCAGGCATGGGGATGTCTGGACATGATTGAGCCAAGATTCTTTTTCCGCTCCTTCTGTATCCTATCATTATTGGTAAACACCACCATACCATCTGTTACCTCTGTACTACATGACCTTACAAGGTCTGGGCTACCCTGAACCTCAACTAGGCAAATGCCACATCCTTCCATCGTATCATCTGGTCTTGAATTGAGGATTTTTTTGTCTCCCTGATAAATAAACTCAGTTGGTTCCATTCCCCTGGAACTTTTCAAATCAGGATGATAACATATGGTAGGGATATATACTTCCGCCTTCTGTGCAGCTTCTAGGATATTGGTGCCCTCTTCAACCTGAATCTGTTTATCATCAATGATTATTGTTATCATCATTTAAGTGCCTAAAGTTTAAAGTGCGCTAAAGTGCCTAAAGTTACAAAGCGCTTTTTGGTTGATTGGTTGAACAGTTGAGTAGGTAACCACTTAACTAATATACTGCTCAACTACTTGACTAATTTTTACCACGAATGAGAGATGCAATCATGAGGGCATGCCTCAATACAGGGGAGAGGAGGTCTATTGGTTGGAGGTTTACACGGTCCGCATTCATATTTGATCTTTTTTCTCTTGTCACCAACAACAATGACGAGGGGCTCTTCCCTGAAAGGATCGTTTGGATCCTCATCCAGTACCTCAAATATATCAGCAGGGCAGGCCTCTACGCACTCACCACATCCATCACACTTATCTGTATCTATGGCAATGAAATAATCACCTGAACCATCCTTATAGCCATAGTTGGCTATCATATCAGTTACCTCCATTAATATTAAGTGCCTAAAGTGATCTAAAGTTATAAGTGCCTAAAGTTGTCAAACCAATAAAACCAATCGAGCCAATTAACTGCTCAACCAATCAAACCAATTCTATTTTTTTCTTCCTTTTCCTTTCTGAACCAGGGCATAACCAAAAAGAGCTGCACCTGCTGCGCCTGCAATCTGTGTATCCCAATCTGTCTTCATGGCCTCAAGACCAATGATCTTCATCATCCTATCTATTACTCCTTTGTTCTTG
>JAUWZV010000052.1 GCA_030615105.1 Desulfobacteraceae bacterium | reverse complement strand
ATGGAAACAGGTGATGGGTGACTGTAACATCAAGGTAACCTATGCCTTATCGGCCAAGGGTAAGATTGAAAGGCCTTATGGATGGCTTCAGGATAGACTTATAAGAACCTGCGTGAGAGATAATGTGACTGACATAAAACAGGCTCAGAGAGTTCTTAATCATGAGATCCAAAGATACAATTACAAACAGGTCCATTCAACAACCCAGGAGGTTCCTTACTTCCGTTTTCAAAGAGCACTTAAAGAGAGAAGGTCTCTGTTTAGAGAATTTAGAGTAAAACCACCTTTTCAATCTGTGAAGGATATCTTTTGCTTGAGAATAAATAGAACCATTGATCCTTACAGAAGAATATCCATTAATAACCTACAACTAAAGGTGAATAATGCTACTCCAAGAAAAATTGTAACACTTCGTATCTATCCTTTGAGCAATGATATATCTGAGGTCAGATTCTGGTGTGACAATAAAGCCGATATGCCAGCCCCAAAATCAAGGGCTACTTAGCATGCTTAATTGCAAGGGATGAATGCTGAGCAATCTCATTTCCTAAATCCAATGCATCAGGTATAACCTCCGCTGCGGACACAACTTTATTGTATATCCCAACGGGCTTCTTCCGCTTCTATTATCCTGCCTGTAAAGATCATTCCTCTGCCTCGGCCTCCTTGAGCAACTGGACGATCTCTTTGTGGCCCTCCCTTACCGCCAACATAAGGACTGTCATGCCCTTTTCCATTTTCTCATTCACGTCAGCCCCTCCTGCTAGTAAAACTTTTACGCTCTTGGTCTGGCCTAATGCTACCGCTAACGTCAGGGTTGTCATGCCATTGTTGAGTTTCGCATTCGGATCAGCTCCCCTGTCCAGCAAGACTTTCATGATGTCGGTGCACCGTGTGATCTATCCGTCGATGTTATTTACTATACTTTCGAGGTCCTTATTTGACAGTATTCTTTTAGGTATTGATGAGCCTGTCCCAATGATACGTGTTCAGGGCATCATTTTTGCCACCTCTATTCCTTGTTCAAACGCTGCTCCAAAACCTACCCAGAAGTGGTTTAGTTCAACTTTCAACCATACGTAAGCCTATATTTTTCATAAATTTCTACTGAAATATGAGATACTCTTATAGCCTGGAGATATTACACAACGAGGCCCTGAATGGGGGAAGCCACTGATGGGATCTTGAATATCATCTGTCAGGTAATTGGCGTTCGCATCAGACCACCCATGCGGGACCCCAATTATGCCGGGGAAGATCTTATCCGTAACAAAAGCCCTGAGCTGGATAGCCCCTCTAAGTGTATCAATGCGAACCATATCCTCATTTTTAATGTCTAAATCCCGAGCAGTTTCCGGATTTATTTCGACTTGCTGCTCAGGCAAAATCTTCCGCAAGCTGGGGCACTGTCGAAATTGGGAGTGTTGATAGACCTCGGGCCTGGCGCCGGTGATGAGGATAAATGGATATGTGTTCAATAGATCAGGTCTACTTGCTGGGGTTTCCGTTGATTCGGTATAGATAGGTAATGGCTCATGACCTAATTTATCCAATCTCTTTGAATAAAGCTCTACCTTTTTAGAAGGGGTATTAAAGCCGTCCCTTTCATATTTCCTGAATTTGATTTCCCCATACTTAATGCCGTCTGGATTTTCCGCCAGTTGCTTAAAGGTAATACCGGCTGGGCGCAGTTCCCAATCTATGGCCTCTTGGATATCTAACCAAGGGTAATAGGTCTCATAGCCCATCTTTCGACCCAAACTGAACCAAAACTGCCAGTCAGGCCAACACTCTCCCAGCGGTTCTACTACCTGGTTTTGAAGAATGACCGTTGGGGACATCGGGATCATCTGGCCATAGTCAATCCATTCTGGACGTTCAAAAAAGGTAGCGGCTGGCAAGACTATATCGGCTAGCTTGGCGGTTTCGGTCATATAGGTATCCATGACTGCTAGAAAATCAAGTCCCTTGAGGGCCTTTATGGTTTTATTGGTGTGCGGCCAACTTGAAACCGGGTTGCCTCCTTGGACCAGCAAAGCCTTAATAGGATATGGCTTGCTGTCGATAATGGCATTGGCTAAATAGGAGGCCTGGGCCTCAGCCAAGATGCGAAAAAAAAGATAATGCTCCTCTACCCCAACCCCTTTGATTTTAGGAAACTTTTCCTTTATCCGATAGCTATTGAACGGCAGCCTGTAACCAAAGCTATTTCCCCCTTTTACATCCAGATTCCCGGAGATGGCAATTATGGAGGCGATGGCCCGAAAGGCTTGACAGCCATTGGTTGCGTGATTTGGCGAAATCCCAGTGGCAATAGCTCCTGGTCTGTGTTCACCAATTAGTCTTGCAATATAGCGAATATTATTTGCAGGCACCCAGGTTATTTCTGCTACCTTTTCTGGAGTCCATCCTTTAACCCTCTCACTGAGCTCCTCAAAGCCCAGCGTGTAACCGCGGACAAAATCGCTATCGTATAGTTTTTCAGATATTATGACGTTTAACAGTGCCAGGGCTAATGCTCCATCTGTGGCCGGCCTTATAGGAACATAGAGGTCGGCCTTGCGGGCGATGTCTGTCCTCATGGGATCAATAACCACAAGTTTTGAACCTCTATTTATTGCCTCGTCTATCCCCCGATTAAGTAAGCGATTTGTAGAAGGGGGATTGTTACCCCAGACCAAAATCATTTTACTGTTGACTACGTCCGGAAATGCAAAGGCCCCATAAGTTAATATGTGAGCGATAATCCCGCTCCACTGACAAAAGCTGGCGGCTGAGGTGATGTTTGGCGTACCAAAGAGGTCGCAAAATCTCTTGGCATGTTTCACCATAGGGGTCATTACCTGGCCTAAGTAAATAGCCAGCGATTCCGAACCATACCTTTTTTTTGTTGCCTCCAATTTAGCAACAATTGTCTTCAGGGCCTCATCCCAAGATACCCTTTCCCAGCCGCTGTTACCCTTCCTCAAAGGATGAATAAGTCGCTCGGGGGAATATTGGTATTCAAGAGAGGCTTGGCCTACAGGGCATAAAAAGCCTTGACTTAAGGGATGAGTCTTTCTGCCTTCAACTTTAACAATCTTCCCTCTCTCCACAGTGGCATTTATACCGCAGATGGCATAGCGGCCGCACATACCGCATAATGTAAGCACCATGTATTGCCTTCTCATATCGCTACCCATTCATAAGGGTATAATTCCTTTACCTACCCGGATCAAAGACGTAAGAGACCCAGGCCGTCAGATCTACTTCTTGCTCTTTGTATATACGAACTCGTTTTATTTCCTCTTAAAATCCCTACAAATAACTAGCGAAGCTTCGCCGTCCCGGCCCGTACCGGCCCGGGACGGGCAAACCAACAAGATGTGAAAAGCATAATCCTTTATGGGGCAAATGCTCGATTTATTCACTGAGCCTCTTATATGGGAGCATAGGTATCTCTTTTCAGGTATGAAGAAGCGGATACGTGTAAGCCGGCTAATGGCACGGGTGAAGGCGGGCGGGAAGGCCCGCCTGCCATCGCCTTTATACCTAATCTTTTCTGCTGGGTCACTTTTTTACTACCTAAGTTATCTAAAGCATTCTGCCCAGCAAGACATTGGCGGGCAGGCCTTAGAGAACTTACCCGTCACCTCTCCCTTAAGAGTTCAAGACTTTGATAGCCGCCCGCCTGGAGCATCGGTAATGGGTGAGCAGAAGTTATTGCCTAGTTCATTACTTGAAAAGAGATACTCATGCTCCTTTTAGAAACTTGACATAAATGTTAAGATCTTGGTTTATGTAGACACCTAGTTTAGGATCATAACACTAACCTTTCACCGCCTGCCACACTATTTCAGGCAGCATCTTCACTTTGTAACTGCCTTTTTCCTCCAATTTTCTCTGCAAATTGGCCGAGCACCCTGTACAGGTAGTGATAACTATATTGGTCTTTATGTTGTTCAAGATATTCTCCATGTGCTTTGGAACGAAACAACACAATTTGTTATCTATGTAATTCAACTTTAATTTATCTATTTTGCCTAAGACCTCCTCTATGGAGTCAATGTCAAGTGCATTAGAAGCAATCATTCGGCGAAACCTATAGCAACCCAGGTAGTAATCTGCCTCTAAATCTAACCTTCCTCCCTTGAAATAGCGGGCTAAAAGTTGTGGGTAATGGAGAATTTCTAGACTGTTTGTGTTTTTAAAATTGCTATAATTAGGTTCGCAAGCACTACAAACGGTAACGATCGTCTTTGCTCCCAACTCTTCTGCTTGCTTAATATTTTTTTGGATAAATTCCCCTGTAATTTCCTTCAGCTCACCGAGCTTTTCTTCATCCTTTGCCATTACTGCCGGTTGCAAAAGGGGCAACCAGCCGCAGCAAAATTCTTTGGAAAGAAAGGTGTAATCTACGTTAAAATGTTCAAGAAAGTTTTTTAATGCACTAAACACTTGGGGCATGTCCTCAGGGATAAGGCAGCCACTGACAAGGACATATTCTGCTTTTTTGTCTACAGGAAAGCCTATATCCTCGATAAGAATTTTCCTTCTTTTTTCACCCTTATTGTGGTGAACACCGTATGTTTTGATATTGCCTATCACTTTTTCCTCTTCCATGTTCCCTCCTGGAATTTAAAATGTAACCTCATCTGAACTTCCTGCTTTCACGCAGGTATGATGTACCTGTTGATGGAAAGTGAAGATATCCTGTCGCGTGCAGGTCCATTTAAGGTTGTAGTGAAATTTAAAAAGCGCAGCCTTAAGTAGGGGCTTTGATGGGGGCTTCAATGCGGGGTCTCAGGTCTCTGTCCTCCTCTTTTCTTCGCTTCGAATTTCGCGTCTTAAAACTTTACCCACTTTCGACTTGGGCAACATATCCCTGAATTCGATGTAGTGAGGCACTTTGTATGGGGCAAGTCTTTTACGGCACCATTTTATGAGATCATAGCCGGTAACGCCTTTTACATCTTCCTTCAAAATTACAAAGGCCTTGATCCTTTCGCCAACCTTTGCATCAGGAATACCCACAACACACGATGCTATCACGGCAGGGTGTTCCTGCAATCCCACCTCTATTTCCGAAGCTGCTATTCGATAACCTTTGTGCTTGATTGTATCTACAGACCTATCCATAAAATACAGCCAGTTATCTTTATCTATACGCACTATATCCTTTGTCCTATACCACTGCTCATTATCTATGTTAACAAAACATTCAGCAGTCTCCTCAGGCTTGTTCCAATAGCTTTTTACCGTATGATGAGACGAAACAAGCAACTCCCCCGGTTCACCTTCTGGAACCGGTTCCAAACTATCAGGGTCGACAACCTTAACTCTATGGGCCAGTACCAATCTTCCGACACTTCCCTCCGGGGGCCTCTCATCTGCATATGTCATGGCAACGCCACCGCAGGTCTCAGTAGCGCCGTATCCTTGTGATATTGAGACGTTATATTCTTTAAACCACCTATTGGCTATTTCTGTGGGCAGGACATCACCGGCACAGAAACAGTATTTGAGTGAACTGAGATCATAATAATCCACTCGCTTATGCTCCAAGACCATCCTGTATAAAGAAGGAACCCCAAAAAAGGTCTTTGCATGGTATCTCTGAATATGATCAAGCAGACCATCCAGATCCATCTTTGGCAGCAATATACAGAGATCACCTGCGATAATTCCGCCGAATGCCATTGCTTGGCCGAGGATATGAAAAAGTGGGGCTGCCTGAACAAAGACGTCCTCTCCTTTGGGTATCACAGTCTCACTCATGGATCTCTGTAAAGTAT
The DNA here is from genome assembly GCA_030615105.1 of Desulfobacteraceae bacterium. GTDB lineage: Bacteria > Desulfobacterota > DSM-4660 > Desulfatiglandales > B25-G16 > JAUWNK01. The sequence goes on along the minus strand of JAUWZV010000052.1, from coordinate 11,145 downwards.
AACTGCCCAGGAGGTTGAGATTTGAAAAAGGCACGCCCTTGGGAAAACCGCTAGTCCCTCCTGTGTAAAGCATTTCGACCAAGTCTTCTCCTTTTATGCCAAGATCGCCGTAATGGGGTAAAGTAGAAGGGCTCTTGCGCAACAGTTTTTTAAAGGGGTAAGTGTTTTTTCCCAGGGAATATTTCCCCTCTGGTATCCTGTTGAATGTCTTACCTAAGAGTCTCTTCCATAGGGGCAATAGCTCCACAAACGTGGTAACAATTATTCTTTTTAAACTTGTTTGAAGAAAAGTTTCTTCAACATATCCAAAATTGGTATCCATACAGATTATCGTCTCAGACTCGCTATCATTTACCATATATTTTAGGTCCACCGGCGTGTAAATAGGGCTGATAGGTACCGGTATTGCACCTAACCGCATCATGCCAAGCCAGGCAATAATCCATTGTGGCATGTTAGAAAGATATAAGATGGCCTTATCACCCCTTTTCACACCTAATTCATGCAACGAGGCTGCAAATCGTTCGATCAATTCCTTTAGTTGAGCATAACTATATTCTGTTCCCAGGAAAATCAGTGCCGGATTGTTAGAGAATCTTTGTGTGGCTGCTTCAAAACGTCCATAAACAGTATCGCTATCTCTCTCTTGTATCATTTATACCTCCTCTACACCCCAAAATAGGCGGACTTCACCTCCGGGTTATCCATCAGCTCCTGTCCAGTGCCCATTAACGCAAGCATGCCATTTTCTAATATATACCCCCTATGAATGAAAGGTAAAAGAGGTCTTGCAAATTGTTCGGTGACCAGCAGGGTCATCCCTTTTTGATTTATGCTCTTCATTGTGTCTACCAGATGCTTCTGAAGAGCAGGACTCAATCCGAGTAAGGGCTCATCCAAAAGCAAGATTCGAGGTTTTGCCACCAGGGCCATTCCTATAATCAGCATTTGCTGTTCACCACCACTCAGAAAGCCGGCCTTCCTCCTCTTCAGATTATTCAGGTGAGGAAAAATCTCAAACACGGAATCAATCATCTTTTTTACCTCAGAGTCCTTTTGTAAAAATCCTGCTATCCTGAAGTTTTCCATTACATCGCTGTCACGGAAGATGGGGTGTCTCTCTCTAGCCAGAATGATCCCTTCTGTTACCCTATCCATAGGCTTGGTCTTAAGGATGTCTTTTCCCTCAAATCTCATCTCACCGAGCACAGTGATCCTTACGCCGCCCTTCCTTTCTTCCTTTATCCTCATATCCTCAACCAGCCCGGAAATCGTATTCATCAAGGTCGTCTTTCCTGCACTGTTGGAGCCAAGTACAGCCACAAATTCTTTCTCCTGAATCTCCAGACTGAAGTCATTCAAGGCCAAGGCATTCTCATAAAATACCATAAGATTTCTTATCTCTAGCATTGCACCCATGTTATTACTCCTCAGATCCGAGGTAGGCCGCCTTCACTGCCTCACTACCCATGACCTCTGCAGGAGATCCCTCTGCGATCTTCTGCCCGAAATTTAACACAATAAGGCAGTTCACAACACGGAAAAGCTCTCTTAATCTATGTTCAATCATAACTACAGTCTTCCCTTCTTCCTTCAGCTTTTCAATAATAGGCAAGGTACTGGCCACCTCTGACATGCTCATGCCAGAAAATAGCTCATCCAAAATAATCACATCCGCCCGAAGAGCCATGCAGCGGGCCAGTTCCAGACGCTTGAGGTATCCGTGGGGAAGACTTTTGGCTGTCTTTAGGGGCACAGCAGAATCACGCTCAAACCCTACTTCTTCCAGGAGATCAATAGCTATGTCGTCCCTTTCACCATACTGAGCCCCTCGAAACGTCTTCACCCTCGGAGAACGCAATGGTATGATAATATTCTTAAAAGCAGGAAGGTGGTGGAATGCCTTTGCCATCTGAAAGGTCCGGGCTATACCAAGGTTGGCTATTGTATAAGGCCTCTTACCTGTTATCTCCTTGCCACGAAAAAAAACCTTTCCCGAATCAGGCTTCACAAATCCTGTGATCAGATTAACCAGCGTGGTCTTCCCTGAACCATTCGGCCCGATAATACCTAAGGACTCCCCTTGTTTTAGATCAAAACTGACGTTAGATAATGCCTCTACTCCTCCAAAACTTTTGCTGAGTCCTGTAATCTTCAAAAAAGAATCATCTTTCATAATTTTAACCCGTTTTTACCCAGTGCTCAAACTGATGATATTTCCGTTCTAAATAGTTAAAAATACCCTCTGGCACAGCCACAACGAATATGACCATCAAGAAACTGTAGAGGACTATCCTCCAGGATCCGATAGCCCGTAAATACTCACAGAGAGGCACCAGGATAAAGGCACCAAACATTGCACCAGCAAAATTGCCAGGTCCGCCTACCACTGTGCAGGCTACTGGAAGAATGGAATAATCAATGGAAAAGGCAGATGTACCCACAATTCTGTAATAGTGGGTCATAAAGGCACCAATAAATGCACCTGCCGCAGACCCGATAAAAAGGGTCTGGGCTTTATACCAATAAATATTTATACCCCCAGCCATAACAGCCTGGTCATTATCCATCATCCCCCTCAAAACCAATCCGTAATCTGAATCCATTAACCTTCGGAAACCGAATAGACAGGCAAACACCGCTGCAATAACCAGATATGCAGATACCCAGAGGTTTGGAAGAGGGGTCAATGCACTTAAGCCCTCAATACCCCCCCAGATCCTAGTCGCCTCAATGATCCTGACAAGGATGAGGGGCATAGCAAAAGTGACCATGGCAAAATATATCCCTCTGAGCCTTAATACAGGTAAGAACAAAAGCGTGCAAACAGTAGCTCCGGCAATAGTAGCAATAGGAATAGTATAAAGGGGCGATAAGCCCCAGTAATAGTTTAATACACCAGCCAGATATCCACCTGCCCCAAAAAATAAGGCCTGGCCCAAGGATAACATTCCTGCAGAGGCGATAAAATCCCAGCTCAAGGCAAGGATGGCTATCACACAGGCCATAATCATGACCTTTGTCCACCAAATATCCAACACCAGTGGAAGGATAAGCAACCCAATGATGGTTACAGCCCGGGGAACCACGAGATATAAGGCCTCCCTGTATGAAGTGAGTGCAAAGATAGTGTCACTCCTGGCCTTTATACCGCGATCCAGTCTCTCCTTACGGTACTTTCCATTCGAGTCTTTTTTTTCCCTCCGGATCTTAGCCATCTCAGTTTAAATCCTTTCTTCCAGTTCCTTAAATTTACCAAAAAGGCCTGAAGGCCTTATCAACAAAATCAAGATGATTGCTGCCAGCATCACGATCATGGTGTAATTTGGGGATAGATAAGTTGCGACAATGATCTGAGAAAGTCCGAAAATAAGGCTTGCCACTATAACTCCCATAGTACTTTCCATACCCCCAACAATCCCCACGGCAAGTGCAAGTATGAGAATATGATGCCCTTCTTCTACCGCGATCAATGATAAGGGCATGATTGCAATTGCCGCAATCGCTGCCAACGCACCCCCCATACCCAGACTAAGCATGGCTGTCCGATCAGACTCTACACCAAAATTTAGGGCCGTATGTTCATCCTGGGCTATCGCCCTGAAGGCCAGGCCTGTCTTTGTGTGATGAGTAAAAAACCAGAGAAAGAGCAGTAATACGGCTCCCAGGACAATAATGATCAGACGCTGGTAATCCACATACACACCTAATAGCTCCAGGCTACCATCTACAAACTTCGGGAGTTTGTAATCATAGCCTGTAAGGCCTAAACAGCGAAAAAGCTCCAGGAAACCAATGCCCAAACCAAAAGTGGCAATAACCTCGGACAGGATAACGCCCCTTACCCGGAATAGCACAAACCGGTATAAAATAGCGCCAAAAAATCCTGTGACCAATACTGAGATCGCTATTGCCAGGGGATAGGGAAACCCCAGAGAATTCAGCAGATGCCAGGAAATATAGGCCCCGGCCACATAAAATGCCCCATGTGCAAAATTCGCAATACCACTGATACCAAAAGTGAGGGTAAAACCTATGGTAATGAGGGCGAAGATAATACTGTTTATCAGGCCATAGATTAACATTCCCGCCATCGCCTTGTTCCCCCCTGCATTTTCTTATTGGGAACCACCCTGCAGCAAGCTGCAGGGTATCCAATATTAAACGCCCCTCCCTTGATGGAAGGGGATAAAGGGGAGGGTGAACAAACATTTTATCACCCCCACCTAACCTCCCCCATCAAGGGGGAGGTACTATACGGTAACCCTGTAGCAAGCTACAGGGAATTATCAAGTTAGAGAGAGGCCCAAAAACTGGGCCTCCCTACCAAATCATTAAAGAAATTACTTTTTGGGCATCCAGTCAGGAAGCTCAATCTTTCCTGTGGCCACTGATTTTGGATATACCGCTACCCTCTTCCCAGGCTCTTGCCACTGGAAACAGATGGCTAGAGCCGCCTCACGAGGATTTTCACCAAATATGACCTGATGACCCTTCCCAAACCTTACTCTGCCTATGGCACCCATTCTATCTGTTTTTTCAATCTCAGGGACCAGCTTATCCGGATCAAGGCTTCCTGCCCGCTCAATAGCCTCCTTTAAAATGTAGACGGAATCATAGGCTGCTCCAGGGCCATGGGATCCACCAGGTGGTTCTTCTACCCTCTTCTTATAGGCCTCATAAAACTGCTCAGATTCTGGAATACCTTTGAGTGGAAAAATTCCGGCCTCTACAACGTTTATGATCCCTTTAATCTTGCCTTTGTGGACTTTCCAGGCAGTCTCGCCGCAGAGGGCTGGAAGGATACCAGTAAGCAGAGCCGGTATCTTCATGGTCCGCCACTGGTCGGCGAAGATTACTGCCTCAGGCCTGCTGCAGATGAAGACGATCACTTGCGTATTGGTGCTTTTTATCTTAAGGAGAGAAGCGGAGAAATCGCTCGTGCCTTTTGGGAAGGACTGCTTACCGATTACCTCCCATCCCTGACCTTTAAACCATTTTGCTGTCATACCGCCGATGGCTCTGGCCCACAAGGCCTCTTCATGAAGAATAAATGCCTTAGTAAAACCAAAGTTATCGTTTACCATTTTGAGCACCCCTAGATATGACTTGACAAAGAAACGGGCATCGTAACAGACGCGGAAAAGATATTTGTAGGCATTATAGTTCTCCACGATCTTTTGCTGAAATTTGGGACTCATGGCAATTGTACCAAAGTAGGGTAACTTGTGTTCCGAGGTAATATCCATGCTTGCCAGCAATGCCTCAGATGCATAAAAACCGGTTATTATTGCATGCGGCTTATGTTGCAAAATCAACTTTTCATAGGCCATTAATGCTTCTCTCACAGGTATACCGGGTTGTGCATCTCTTGTGTCGGCATAGACCAGTTTAAAGGGACGCATCTTGCCGCCTACGTTCACCCCCCCCTTGGCATTTATCTCTGCCACGGCCATCTCGGCAGCATGCTTTGAATGGATGCAGTCAACAATGTCTAAGGCAGTAGGGAATCCGAGAATGATAGGCTCAACCGCCATCCCACTGCTAGGTAAATAGAAACCAAATAGCATTAAGATACCGATAAACACCATTAATCTTTTTCTCATAACGACCTCCTCTTTAATTGTAAGTTATTGTTAATGAATGCAGATCATGTTTGGTATCGCCTCCCTGATCTGCGCCCCTAAATCACCTTCTTGAGTAACAGTGGCAAAGGCTTTAATAATTTCCGCAACCCGACCACTTCCCCATTACTTACCACTAAACCTTGACGTTCTCAATGTTTATGAATACTCTCCCACCGTTATACTATATATCCCTTAAAAAACAAAAAGGTCTAGGCCGCCAGATAGCATTACATTAGCCCCGGTAATATATTTGGCCTCATCCGAGGCTAAAAAGGCTACCATACTCGCCACATCTTCAGGTGAACCTTCCCTTCTTATTGGTACCCGTTTTATGATCCCTTCTCGGGCCTTTTCCGGGAGGTCATAAAAGGCATCCGTACCGATAATTCCCAGAGTGATAGCATTGGCTGTAATACCAAGCCTGGCTCCCTCCAGGGCAATAGTCTTTGTCAATCCGATTAATCCGGCCTTACTTGCCGAATAACTGCATTGACCAAATCCCCCCATGGTTCCTGCTACTGAAGAAATGTTTATGATCCTACCCCATTTTTTCTCTGCCATGCTATCAAATACCTGCTTGAGGCAAAAGAAGGCACCTGAAAGGTTTACGGCAATTTCCTTTTCCCATGCCTCCCTTTTCATGGCTGAAATCGTGGCAATATTGGTCATAATAGCCGCATTATTGACCAAAATGTCCACAGACCCGAGTTCCTTTTTAATCTCATCAAAGCCCGCTTTTACTTCATCATAATTACTTACATCCATCTTGACAGCCAGACTCTTGCAACCCATAGCCCTTATCTCATCGGCTACACCCTGTGCCTCTTCATAGAGAATATCTCCTACCGTCACATTCGCACCTTTTTCAGCCAGTTTTAAGGCAATGGCCCTCCCATTACCTCTTCCCTTGGCCGCGCCGCTAACAAAACATACCTTTTCCTTAAACACATTTACCCCCATTTACACACACTATATTTATTTTTATGTTAAAAACAAGCCATTTTTCCATGGCAACGTCAAAGTTTAGGGCATGGGTATCTTTTTTTATGCCCTCCCAACGCGTACCGGCCCGGGACGGGTGAAACAGTGGGCCTCACAAGGGACATGGGTATGTCTTTTTTTGTTATGCCCCACATAATGCACAGAAGTGGGCATTTCAAAATGGTGCATAGAGACTTGTCCCTGTTTTCTATTGCTCCGTGCATTTGCACCATTTTGAAATGCCCCTGGACAGGCCTCTATATCTGGGCATTGAGCAAAAAAAGACATACCCATGTCCCTACCAGCAGGGGCATAATAATAGAGAGGCACCCATACCCAATAAGAAGTTTAAAAATCAATACGTTATGTTTCATTATGACAGGGCCCTGGCTATTTTCCAATATTGATCAGCCAGCCCCCATTCCAAAAATCCCCACTGCACAATTGAAGTAGGTTGGTAATCCCCCCAGATTGTGGGTTAATCCTATCCGAGGGTCTTTGACCTGCCGTGGGCCTGCCTTCCCCTGAAGCTGTTTATATACCTCATAGACCATTCTGAGTCCGCTGGCAGAAAGGGGATGCCCAAAACATTTTAGACCTCCGTCAGTATTGACCGGAAGCTCTCCTTTAAGGGTAAATGTTCCTGCCTCAATATCATCCCTTGCCTTGCCCCTGGGACTGAAACCAAGGTCTTCATAAATAATTAATTCATGGATGGTAAAACAATCGTGGACGACAGCTAGATCAATCTCTTCCCTGGGGTTTTTAATGCCTGCCTGATCATAGGCCATCTGGGCACATTTTACATTCTCAGGCATGGATGTAAAACCGTAGTCGCTATCGAGCAGTCCCTGACCAGCCCCATTGGCCAGACCCAAACCCTTTACCAGGATGTAATCTTTCTTCAGGCCCCTGGCTATCTCCGGGGTTGTCAAGATAGCCGCTGCTCCTCCGTCACTCAATCCGCAGCAGTCAAAAAGGCTAAGAGGCCAGGAAATAATCGGAGATTTTAGGACCTGCTCTTCTGTGATCTCTCTTTGAAGATGGGCCTTGGAGTTCATGGTGCCATTGTGGTGGTTTTTCACGGCGATTTTGGCCAGGATCTTCTTTCCCTCCTCGATGCTTATACCGTAGTGGTAGAAATACCTGGTGGCAAACTGGGCAAAGAAATTAACTGGGGGTAGGTCTACTTCTACCTTACTGGTGTCAAAGGGGGAGGTTGTAAACTGCCCAAAGCCTCCTAAGTGGTCTTTCAGCTTCTCAACACCCACAGCAAGTACCATATCATAGGAGCCTGATGCCACACCATAGCAGGCATTCCTCAGGGCATCCGTTCCCCCACAACAAAAGTTCTCCACCCGGGTAATTGGAATATAATCGAGCTTTATAGCATTGGCCAGACGGGATCCGGTACAGCCTGTAACCAGACTCCCAAACCAGGCTGCCTGAATATCCTCTGGCCCCACTCCTGCATCCTCAAAGGCCTCATAACATGAGTCAACCATTAAATCCTCCGGGCCTTTATCCCAGAGCTCACCAAATTTTGTGCAGCCCATACCAACTATAGCCACTTTATCTTTAATGCTTTCCATAATACCTCCTCCTTGACTCCATATTAAAATCTTACAGGCATGGCCTTCCAGAAATAATTAATAATTTCTTCCCTTTCAAATAGTCTCCTGAAAGTCATCTCAACGCCCATACCTATCTTGACCTCTTTCACTACCCGATCAGTCATATAACACTCCATTCTGCCGCCGCCGTCAAAATCAACAACCGTAATTACTGCAGGGGAGTCAATCATGCTTGACACATTATCCATAGAAAAAGTGAAGACCTTTCCTTTTTTATCCGAAAACCTTACCGGTTGAAATTTGTCTTTGCTACGGCATTTAACACAGATCCTCTGGGGAGGATACTGGGCCGTGCCGCAGTTATTGCACTTAACCCCGTGAAACCGCAAATTTTTTTCCATCTCTCTAAATAAGGCAGGGGCTGAGGTAGTTCCATAGGGCATAGGGTAGATGGATTCCATGCCGGGCAGGATACCCCGATAATAGAGATAGGTTCGATAATCATCGATGATCTGCTTAGAGGCCATATAATTTTTCATACCACCACGCGGAGCGATATCCCTGATCTTTTCAGTCACCTTGAAAACAAAGGCATCGGCGCCATTGCCATAATTTGCTAACAGGATGCTATCTCCCGGCTTGGATTCTTCAAGGGCAGCTACCAGCAACATCATTGCATAGGCGGTGCCGGTATTACCTATAAGATTAGATAAGGGATCCTGCAACTGGGATTTTGGATCAAAGCCCAGTTTCCCACAGAGCCGGGCCGATTCTCTTGGATCTGGTGCAGAAAATACCACTTTGGTGATATCATTGGGATTTAGTCCGGTCTTATTTAAAACTCCGGTTACAGCCTCCATCATCGTTTTCTGATATCCTTCAGTTCCGGTAAATCTTGCCTCCCATGAACGTATGTAAGGGCTCCTGTTAATGCGCCAGGTATCCATTATCTCCTGGCATACCGAGTAGGCTCCCTCTAAGGTGGCGATAATATTATCCTTGCCCATAAGAATTGCAGCAGCCCCATCTCCTAAGCCCTGTTCAGAGAGCGAGCCAGGTTCCCCTAGTCGCATATCGGCAGCCGTTACCATAACCTGTTTGGCTGTGCCGGATGCAACTGCATCTGCAGCAGACCTTAAGGCACCTGTCCCTGCCCTTAGGGAGTTGGCATAATCGGTCGTAATGATATCCCGACGTAGATCCGTAGCCATAGCTATGGTTGTTGCTGCCTGCTTTTCATTGTAAGGGGAGGTGGTAGAGGCAAAAAACACACCATCTATAGATTCCCGTTCTACCCCCCGCAGGCAATCTATTACTGCGGCCACGGCCATAGTAATACTGTCTTCGTCAAAATTGGCAAGGGCCTTCTCACCTTTGAGCCCATCGGCTATCGCCCTGCGACTGAGTCTAAGAAAAGGTATATATGCGCCAAAAGAAGTTATGCCAGTCATTCTTTCTTCCTCCTCGAGCCTAACTAAATATTAAAACCTGATGTTTGTCTCCTAAAATTGCCTTTTTAATAAACTCTTGGCCACTAATTCTTTCTCGATCTCCTTTGCCCCCTCGTAAATTTCGAGAACCTTGGCATCACGATAGAACCGCGAAATATCATAGTCACCAAAGTACCCGTAACCACCATGCATTTGTAAAGCCTCATCTGCTGAGCGTACAGCAACCCAGGCAGCAAACCACTTGGCCATAGCAACTTGACCCGGATCTATAATCCCTTTGTCTACCATGGTGGCGGCCTTATAAGTTAGGTTTCTGGCCGCTTCAATCATGGTACCCATCTCTGCGATTTTAAATCGATTGACTTGAAATTCAGCCAGTGGTTTTCCGAATTGCTGTCTTTCTTTAATATGCCGGATGGCCTTTTCCATGGCCCCCTGAGCCAACCCCACGCCTGCTGCTGCTACCATGATACGGGTACGGTTAAAAAATTCCATTAAATATTTCGCACCAAAGCCTTCCTTTCCCACCAGATTTTTGCAGGGAACCCGAACATCATTAAACCACACTTCGGATGTATTGGAAGCACGGATTCCCAGTTTATCCACCAGCTTGTTGGACTCGTAGCCAGCCCTGTCTGTCTCAACGATAATCATACTAAATCGATCCCTATGCCCCTTCTCCTCGGGATTTGTCACGCAAAAAACGACTAAAAAATTTCCGATATCGCCGTTGGTAATGAAGGTCTTATGACCCTTCATTATGTAATCATCTCCATCTCTTGTGGCGATAGTTGATGCTGAGAGGGCGTCACTTCCTGAATCCGGTTCGGTGATAGCAATGCCCATGAGCTGCTTTCCCAAAACGAGGGGTGTAAGATAAGCCCTTTTTTGATCCTCGGCGCCAAACATTTCGATCACTTCTGCGCCCATAGTAGCGGAACTCATGCACTGGCCGCAGCCAGGATCCACTCTCCAGAATTTTTCCATAATGCAGCAATGTTCCGTAACTCCATATCCAGCACCACCATATTCCTCAGGGATAAAACAGCCTATAAGCCCCAACTCGCATGCCTTTTTCCAGACATCAAATGGAAATTCTTCATTGATGTCGCATTCCCTACCTACCTCAGAAAATTCCTTTTCAGCAAACTCCCTCGCCGCCTTTCTGATATCTTGCTGTTCCTTAGTAAAGTCAAAATCCATACAAAAACCTCACTGTTTATCTGACCGAGAAATCCAAAAATGTTATTAGCTTTGATCGCTAGTATTGACTATACACATGGGAATTCGATGACATTAACCAAATACTTCACAAAAAACGTATCAAAAATGAAATGGCCATACACATTAAAAGCTATCTCTGGTTAACTCTTTCTTCCTTTTCCTTTCTGAACCAGGGCATAACCAAAAAGAGCTGCACCTGCTGCGCCTGCAATCTGTGTATCCCAATCTGTCTTCATGGCCTCAAGACCAATGATCTTCATCATCCTATCTATTACTCCTTTGTTCTTG
>JAUWZV010000083.1 GCA_030615105.1 Desulfobacteraceae bacterium | reverse complement strand
AATTGGTTTGCACATAATGCCCGATCCTGCATCCCATGTGGCTATCATATCCATCTTATCCAAGGTACAGAATTTTTTGACAAGTTTAATCGCCTCAGGAACCTTATAGGCATGATCAACTACTGTTAGATCTATTTTATTGCCTGCAATCCCTCCCTTTACCTCGTTTACATACCTGAAGTAGTCTTTATGGCCTTTGGCATGGAACTGGCCCCAGATTGATGCTGGCCCTGTCAGATTGATTATTGCCCCTACCTTTATTGGTTTCGCCCATGCAAGTGTGCCCAGGCCAAAACAAACAAACCCTGCAATGAGTACTAAAATAAATACCTTTCGCATAATACTTCCTCCTCTTTTAAATTATTAATTTTAATAATGCCTTGCCTTTATACTCTCTTTAGCCATACTTGGTTAACTATCGTAATTTTTTTATTATTTCTATTTTTTAGGAAATTATCTTGGAATGAATTGTTTATCTTAGAAAGATTATCTGGGAGGCATTTTTTTGGCCATGTAGAGAATATTCTCATAAAGATAGCCTTGACTTTTTTATATATAATTATGTTATAGCTATTTCATAGCTACAGACGTTGATTTAACTATAGATATAAGATATTTTTGTCAAGAAAAAAAGAAAAAAATTAATCTGGGAGGATAAAAGATGCTTATAAATGATATTTTAGCACGGAATGCAAGAATGTATGGGAATGAGGTTGCCCTTATTGAACGAGACCCCGCAAAAAACAGAAGGGTAGAAATAACATGGAGAGAATTTGATGATCAGGCTAATAGGTTTGCCAATGGACTAATAGCCAAGGGGATTAAAAAGGGTGACAAGGTTATTCATCTCATGATGAACTGTATCGAGTGGCTACCTTCCTATTTTGGAATTCTAAGGACCGGGGCCTGGGCAGTCCCAATGAATTTTAGATTTTCTGCTCAGGATATAAAGCTGTGTGCTGGAATTGCCGAAGGCAAGGCCATGATTTATGGAGAGGAATTCATAGACAGGATAAACGAGATCAAGGGAGATCTTAGCAGCATTAAGGATTATATTTTTGTAGGGCCTGATGAGATCAGGCCTGGTTATGCAGAAAAATATGAGGATGTTTTAGAAAAAAGCTCTCCTAATAATCCTGATGTTGAAATAGGCATTGAAGATGAAGCAGGCCTTTATTTTACCTCTGGTACAACAGGCACACCAAAACCAATACTTTTGACTCATAGAAACCTTGAGGCCGCCTGTATCATTGAGAATCGCCATCACAATCAGACACATCAGGATAATTTTCTCTGCATCCCACCCCTCTATCACACTGGTGCTAAGATGCATTGGTTTGGTAGTTTTATTGTTGGCTCAAAGGCAGTCATTCTTAAAGGGGTAAGGCCTGAGTGGATCTTAGAGGCTGTATCAGAAGAGAAGATAACTATTGTCTGGCTGCTGGTGCCGTGGGCCCAGGATATTCTTATGGCAATAGAAAATGGGGATGTAAAACTTGCTGATTATAAATTAGATCAGTGGAGATTGATGCATATTGGTGCTCAGCCAGTCCCGCCAAGTTTAATAAAGAACTGGAAAAAGGTATTTCCCCACCATGACTATGATACCAATTATGGTTTAAGTGAAACTACTGGACCTGGATGTGTCCATCTTGGAATAGAAAATATACACAAGGTTGGGGCCATAGGTGTCCCCGGTTTTGATTGGGAATATCAGGTAGTAGATGAAAACAGGAAACCTGTGCCTCAGGGGCAAACTGGTGAGCTAATGGTAAATGGGCCAGGGGTGATGAAGGAGTATTATAAGAACCCTGAGGCAACAGCCAGCACCCTTTTTAAGGGTTGGCTTTTAACAGGGGATATGGCCAGAATAGATGAGGATGGTTTTATATGGCTGGTGGACAGAAAAAAGGATGTTATCATTACAGGAGGAGAGAATATTTTTCCAGTTGAGATTGAGGATTTTCTTGCAACCAATGACAAAATCCAGGATGCTGCCGTTATTGGCATACCTGATGAGAGGCTTGGTGAAATTTCGGCAGCTATTATAAAAGTAAAGCCCGGAAAAGAATTAACAGAAGATGAGTTAAACGAATTCTTTCAAGAATTGCCAAGGTATAAACGCCCAAGAAAGATATTCTTTGGTGATGTACCCAGGAATCCTACAGGCAAGATAGAGAAACCAAAACTAAGAGAGATTTATGGAGGAAGAAGGGAGAGTTTATCTTGACAGGATAGTTTATTAAAAGTTATGAAATAGCTAAATTGTAGCTAAAATATCATCAACCTTAAACAAGGGTAAGAATATGCATAAATTACTTATAGATTCGCCAGATGAAGAGATGTTGCTACTGGGTAATGATGCCATTGCCAGGGGTGCTATTGAGGCAGGTATTGCTATTGCTACCTGTTATCCAGGGACCCCATCCTCGGAGATACCGGATAATTTTTTTGCCATGTTTAGAGAAGGTGGGTTCTATTTTGAGTATTCTACAAACGAGAAGGTAGCATTAGAGGTGGCAGCCGGTGCTGCTATTTCAGGTATAAGAAGCATGTGTACCATGAAACATGTGGGGATGAACGTTGCCTCTGATACCCTCATGACGCTCGCTTATTTAGGTGTCAACGCAGGCATGGTTATTATAAACGCCGATGATCCATTGATGTTTTCAAGCCAGAATGAGCAGGATAACAGGTACTATGCAAGATTGTCCGGACTCCCCATGATGGAGCCGATAAATGCCCAGGAGATGAAGGATATGACTGTTGCTGCATTTGATCTCTCTGAGCAATTAAAGTTACCGGTTGTCCTGAGGACCACAACCAGGCTGAATCATATGAGAGGAATGGTCAAATTCGGACAAATTCGGCAAATAAAGTCTAAGGGTTTCTTTAAAAAAGACCCTTTTCATTATGTGGCACTTCCTGCTGTTTCCAGGAATTTGCATAAAGTCCTGTTAGAAAAATATGATCAGGCATTGGAGCTATCTGAGAACTCAGAATATAATCAGATTATTGGTAATGGTAAATGGGGTATCGTTACAAATGGCGTTAGCATGGACTATGTTCAGGATGCTGTTAAAGACCTTGAAATCAGTGACGAGGTAACTATCCTCAGGCTCGGTTTTTCTTACCCCATGCCAGAAAACATGATTGTGAAATTCCTCACCAATGTAGAGAAAGTCTTGGTGGTTGAAGAACTTGAGCCGGTAATGGAAAATGATATCAGGTCCATAGCCCAAGCTAAGGAGATAGTTGTCCCTATAAAAGGTAAGGAGAAAGGCCTTTTTTCACGGCTATACGAGTTTGATCCGGGCATGGTAAGAAGAACTATTGCCTCTTATTTCGGGGTGCCTGATACCTCCCCAAAAGCAGTAGATGTCACAGGTATTCCTGATCTTCCAGGCAGGCCACCTAATCTCTGTGCTGGTTGCCCTCACAGGGCAATGTACTATGCAATAAAGCAGGTTTACGGGCCGGATGCTGTTCACCCCTCAGATATTGGTTGCTACACTTTAGGTATACTTCCCCCCTTGAAAATGGCTGATATCGTTATATGTATGGGTGCTTCAGTTGGTACCTCCTGTGGTATATCAAAGGCAACAGATCAGAAGGTCGTCTCTTTTATCGGGGATTCCACCTTTTTCCATGCAGGTATCCCTGCCCTGATCAACGCTGTTCATAATAACCACAAATTTACATTGGTAATCCTTGATAATGGGACAACCGCCATGACAGGAAATCAACCTCACCCCGGTGTGGATACAGCTCCCATGGGTGTTGACACCACACAGATTTCTATCGAATCACTGGTAAGAGGTTGTGGTGTAGAGCATGTGCAGGTGGTTAATCCCATGCAGATTAAAAAAGGCGTTGCAGCAGCACAGGCATCAAAAGATTTTGATGGTATCTCGGTTATCATATCTAAGGAGCTTTGCCCTCTTTATGCCAGAGTGATTAAAAAAGCAAAAAAGGTGAGGCCCTTTTATGTAAATCAGGATAAATGTAAACAGCATCTCGACTGTATTAATCTTTTGGCATGCCCGGCCATGTATATTGATGATGGTAAAACTATGATAAACGAAGTCCTTTGTATTGGATGCACTGTTTGTGCACAGGTTTGTCCTGAGAATGCCATTCTTCCATTAAAAAAGTCAGCATAAATTGTCAATTTTCAATTTCCAATTTTCAATTGTAAAAGGAGTTACGTATGGAAACCAAACGGATAGTCTTTGTTGGTGTCGGAGGTCAGGGAAATCTTCTTGCATCGAGGCTGCTTGGTGAGGCATGCTTATCTGCCGGGATTCCTGCGGTAGTAAGTGAGATTCACGGAATGGCCCAGAGAGGCGGTATTGTTGAGTCAGCCGTTGTTATGGGAGCAAGTAGCCCAATAGTTTCAACAGGTGAGGCCGATATTTTGATCGGTTTTGAGCCATCAGAGACATTGAGGGCATTTAATAAATGCAACAAGAATACGGTAGTTATCACCAATATTCATCCTCTTCCTCCCTTTACCGTGGCAATAGGCCAGGGAGTTTATCCTGATATTGATAAGGCCCTCGATTTGATAAGAGATAATGTTTCCCTGCTAATAACTCTGGATGGTGATGAACTGGCAGCAAAGGCAGGGAATCCTTTATCCCTGAATATGGTTATGCTCGGGGCATTGGTTGGAAGTAAGATTATTCCTTTGGATGAAGATATACTAAAGGAGACAATATCTAAGACAACAAAACAGGCATTTTTGGAGTCAAATCTAAAGGCCTTTGATTTTGGCGTTGCTGCCTCAAAGGTTGGATGATATGGGAAAATACAAAAAATACAGGGTGCAAGGGAGATTGAAAAAGATGAAAACAGTTTTCATATCTTTTCTGTTAGTAATCTGTTTTTTTCCTCTGAATACATTTGGTGAATGTATAGAAGGAAATTGTGTGAATGGAAAAGGGACTTTTATCTCACCTGACAAAACTAAATATGTAGGTGAGTTTAAGAATGGTAAGTTTGTCGGAAAAGGAACTTTTACTTATCCTGACGGTAGTAAATTGATAGGTAAGTTTAAGAATGGTGATTTTATTGGAAGAAGGTGAAGAGTTTTTGTAAATAAACTATTACATCATATTTTAATGAGCTTAAGTTGGGAATCATCAATCTCTTTTTTCCCCCTTTGAGAAGCCGCACTTGTCCGCCTTAGGTTTTCCGAATCGCCTATTTCTTTCTGAAACCATTTTACTTTTTCTCCTAAAAACTCCATTATGGCCCTGTGATAAATGGAGTCTATCTCTTTTAAAGTTGGCTTTCTGTCCAGATCATTCACATAACAACGAATGATTCTTTTAATAGCCAGCTTCAATTCTACTATGCTGAAATCCTTTAATTGCTCTTTGGACACTTTCTTGGTTTTTAAACAATTTCTCTATTGCTTTAAAACCTTCCCGTCTACATCACAAGACCTAATATAAATATACTTACGGAAGTTAAACTTTAATTAAATGATAAAGATAGAATTGTCAAGCATAAAATCACAAAATATAGTAAATTTAATTTTTTCATTACAATATATAGTATCTACCAAATACTGAACAAAGCAGGAGACTCCTTTTGGAGCACTATCTTTTACTTTTAGTACCAAACTGCAATTTTGGAAAATACTTGATTAAACGCAACTTTGTATTGGTCCTTTAGGGATTTAAGTAGGTATCTGAGGCATGGTTTGAATGGAAATGTGGATGTCGTTCAGAAACTTTTTCAAGTAATGGCAATAACATCTTGTGATATATATTATCCCACATATAATTTTGGATAATATGGTGGAACATCCTGTGGGAATTGAGTTTGCTTATAAAGGCAAGAATCTTGTCTGCAATTTCATCAGGGGAGTCTGTTAAAGAGAAATACTGGACATTTTCTTTGCCGATTTCCTTAAAAGAGGGAATATCTGAGCAAATAATAGGAACCTTCAACATGCCTGCTTCCAAAAGAGGTATACCAAATCCTTCATGAAGGCTGGGTATAAATAATAAATCGGCAATCAGATAAAAATCCCTCACTATAATTGACCCACCTTTCAAATCTTTGCCGCCTTCAGAGAAATATTCTGCTAAGATTAAAATGTCCCTTTCAACATGCAATTGTTCGCTTAATTTTTTTAATTCATAGCAATACTCTATTGAGTTTTTTTCATGGGGATCGTGTGCTCCTGTAAGCAGTAGCCGGGCATATAAACCCTTATCCTGCAATGCCTTTATCACCCGGATAGAGAGCTCAATATTTTTTCGAGGATGCAACCTGCATGGCTGCAGCATCAGAAGATCGGCTTCGAGAAGGTGCTTTTCCCTGATCATCTTTATAGTATTGGGATCTAGATTGAAGAAGGGGATGGGATCGATTCCATCTGGAATAACATCAATTCCCTTTATGCCATATAAATTTTGAAATTGCTTTCCCCTTTCTTCTGAAATGGTAATATAGTAGATATTGGGATTGGATTTTTTTAAAATATTCCACTGCTCTCTTTTTAAATCAATAGGAGACGGGGTATAAAAATAGGGAGAATCATGGTTCCAGCTTACCACCTTTATATTTCCATTATTAGCCAGTCTATGAAGGGAAAGGGTCAAAGGAAGATTGTAGGGCATGGTAAGAACATTGTGGGCAATAAGGACATCAAAGGGCTCTAAAACCCGGACAAAGTAGTTAAAGATTTCTTCTGAACAGGCCTGCAATTCATGGGATCTTTCAGTTAGGTTTTTTTGAATCTGGAGGATTCTGGGATTTTGGGAGCTTAGTAAGGAATTGATTTCTATATCGTATTTGTTTGTAAATAATCCCCCATCGCCTGCAAATATTTTTACCCTATGGTGATAGCGATTGAAAAGGGAGGCATGTTGCCGGATGATCTCTTCAACACCACCAACGATGGGGGGACATGAATAGTGCAGCAAGGCGATTTTGAATCCGCCGGAGGCGGACAAGGGTTTCATTCCCCGCCCCTTGGGGCGATTATGGATATTCCGATTGATACCCCGCTGCTCTGTGGCGGGGTAGTTCATTTGCTTCATAATAGGGTCTTTATTCAAATGTCCGGATTAAATGTATCAATTTTTCTTCCAAGACTTCATAGGAAAAATATCTTTTACCTATTTGGTAATTATGCTCAACCATAGCCTGCAACCTGTTTTTATCCTTTAGTATCCCGTCAATTCGTATGATGGCATTGGAAGAAACAAAGCCATCCATAACAATTACATCAAACCCGATTGGCTCAATGTCTGCAATGTATATGGAGTATCGATTCACGACTATGGGTTTTTTGTAATAGATTGTCTCCAGAAAGGCATTCCCAAAACCCTCATATCCACTGGGGTAAGTAACCAGGTCAGCATTCTGGTAAATATCGGCAATAGAGTAAAGTTTTTCCCCTTTTTCATTCACAATCCTCTGGGATGATATAAGATGATCGATATGCACAATCTTTACTCCCATATTCCGGCTGTAATCTTCAATCCGCAAATAATAATCATCACCCTCATCTCCCTTTGCATGTGAGATAACGAGCACTGGATTGGGTAGTTTCATATTCATGACAATTTCAATAGAACGCTCAATCCATTTGCGGGGCACAACCCTTGTAGGTTGTAAAATAAAGTGGTCATTTTCTTTTAACCCAATTTTTTCCCGTAAATCTTTGCAATAATCATCCAGTGGCGGGGGCTCAGTAGCAAAATCCAAAACATTAGGGATTACTATATTTGAAATCCCTCTTCTGAAACTCAATTGTTCGGATGCCAGGGAGTTTATCACAACATGCTTGATAAAAGGCAGGTGAGGAGGAAATGCCATATTAAGATAATCCCTGCAGGAGTTTATCAGAAATCGAGTTCTTTCCCAGGAAAAATCGTGGTGATGAGCAATGGTTGGAATGCCTGTTTCAGCAATAAATTCGGTGATTGCAACTCCAAGAGGGATGTTCATGGGTATGGCCAGGGCATTTTCAGGAATAATTAAATTTACATCATATTTTTTAACAAAATCATACAGGGCCCCTTTTAACTTATCCTTGATTTTTTGGGTAGTTTCTGATGTCTTTCTTATTCGAGTTCTTTTTCCAAATAAATCGCTGGTGATTTTTTGAATCAAGGGATGTTCAAAATGGGCTTCTTCCACAAGAAAAGATTTCTCCTGCGGCCTGTCTAAACTCCCGGCAAAATAAAAACAATTATATTTATTTCTTTCAAGTACATCTGCCCATTTATTAATCTCAAGAGAAACGCCATCTGTTCCAGCAATCCTTGTGGAGATAAAGCCTATGTTTTTAATATGATGGGAAAGATATTTGAGCACAACCATAATATGTCACAAACCCCCTGATTAAATAATGATCAATCTTTTGCCTAACTTGAGCGATTCTAATGTTTAAACCAGTAGGATCCCGCAGAGCGGGGTCTTAAGAGGTGAAATCCAAGGACAGCCGACCTGCCCGCTAATGCCTGAGTATAGCGATGGCAGGCGGGGACGGCTGTCCTACCGTTGTTTGGCCATCTTGGCATGCAAGAATCGCTCAATTTAGTTTTTGAACTTAATCAATTACCTTCTCTTTTTCTGTTGCCGCCTCTGTTTTTAGCCGGTTTATTGCATCGATAAGGGCCGGGAAAACATTGTCCCTGGTATCACCAGCAACCACTATGGTTACAATCTCGTCACTGACACTAAGGTGGCCGCTATTTGTCTCAATGAGGATGTCCACTATTCCAGGCCTTGACTTGATATCTCTTATAATATTCTCAATCTTTCCAGTGTCGAAGAATACATCAAGCCCAGATACAGCCTTTCCATCCCTTGAGAAAGACCTGACAATACCAAGGTGCGTAGCGATCATACCTGCTTTATGGAAATTGGGATGGGTTTTAATAATCTCTATCATCCTGTTTTGGTCCATACTATTACCCTCATTCAGGCTCTTAGTTGTGAAATTTGTGTTTTTTGGCAGAATATAATATTATGCCCAGAAATGCCTTGTGAAAATAGGTTAAAAATCCGAATATCGAAAAAGGAAAAAATGCTAAGCGCTAAATTCTAAACTCTAAACAATATCAAATATGAAAATCCAAATGACCAAAACATGTTTGGAGTTTAGCAAGGAAGTATTAAATAGTTTTGGATTTAGGACATTTGAATTTGAAAATTGTTTAGGATTTATCACTATTTTCAGGATCCAGATTGAATAGTTTTCGGGCAACATCTAAATAAAGATTTCGGGAACTCCTCTCCCCCTTCCTTTTTAAAAAGACTATAGGATCGTTTAAGATCTTTTTGGTAATTGATATAGTTAAATTTTCCACATCTTTCCTCTGCTCTGGTGAAAGATTACCAAGGCTGGAAAGAGTTTTTTTCAGCTCTATCTGGCATATCTTTTCACATTTATCCTTGAGGGCTACTATAGCTGGAACAACATCCAATGTCTTTAGCCATTGGCTAAATTTGATGACCTCCTCATCCACCATCCTCTCTGCCTTACCTGCTTCTCCTTTTCTTTTACCAATGTTGGACTCGACAATCCCTTTAAGGTCATCAATGTCATAGACAAAGACATTTTCTATTCCATTTACTCGGGGTTCAACATTTCTGGGCACAGCAATATCTATAAAGAAAAGTGGTCTATTCTTTCTAATCCTCATCGTCTTTCTTACCTGGTTTGAAGAGATTATCGGCTCCGGGGAAGCAGTAGAGGTGATAACAATATCTACATGGAGCAATTGATCATCTATCTCGTCAAAAGAGATTGCCTTTCCATGAAATTGATCTGCCAATTCCATGGCCCTGCTAAATGTCCTGTTGGTTACCAGGATTTTGTCTATCCTGTTATTTAAAAGATATGTAGCAGCAAGCTCTGCCATTTCTCCGGCTCCTATCAGGAGAACCTTTTTCCCCTGTAAATCTCCAAATATCTTTTTACCCAATTCCACAGCCGCAAAGCTTATAGATACAGGAAATCCTGCTATGCCTGTCTCAGTCCGTATTTTTTTGGCCAGCGAGAAGGTTCTATGCATCAATCTGTTAAGAATTACAGAGGATGATTTATGATCAACTGCTATCCTATAAGCATCTTTGATCTGTCCGAGTATCTGCGGTTCGCCAACTATCAGGGAGTCCAGGCTTGCACCGACCCTGAATATATGGCGTATTGCCTCCTGATCATTGTATATATAGAGCGTTGGCACAAGTTTCTCCCTTTTAATCCCACTAAAATGGGAGAGGAATTCGATAACAGCTTCTCTGACCTCTTTTTCATTATCGGTTGTGAAAAGTATCTCCACACGGTTGCAGGTGGACAGCACTATGGATTCTTTTATATCCTTAATGCCGCTAATGGCATTCATCACGTCATCGATATTTTGGCTTCCGAAGGCAACCAATTCCCTCAATTCAACCGGTGCTGTCTCATGATTCATGCCTATATTGACTATTCTTATCATGGCAGTGGGTTTCCTTTTAAGCTCTCAAAACTATGATACCCCTCCATCAAGAAGTTGACTCCAATGAATGTGAAGATCAGGATGAAAAAGCACCCTATGGACATGAGTGCAGAGCGTCTACCGCGCCATCCTATAGCCATTCTCTGATGTAAAAGGGCTGCATAGCAAAGCCATGTTATCAAGGACCAGACCTCTTTTGGATCCCAGCGCCAGTAAGAGCCATGGGCGCCCTGGGCTACGATTGAACCGGTAATCATGCCTATTGTAAGAAGGAGGAATCCATAGTTGATCGCATTATAATTTAATGAATCGAGGCTGTTAAGAGAAGGAAGCCTGCTGTAAAAGGCTCCAAGCCTTTTTGACTTTATCTGATGTTCCTGGATCAGGTACATAATGCCAGCGATAAAGGCAATGACAAAGATGCCATTCCCCAAAAA
>JAUWZV010000123.1 GCA_030615105.1 Desulfobacteraceae bacterium | reverse complement strand
ACTGGCGAAATGAGTTTTGGTCGCCTGGATTTTTTTCCTCGACAGTAGGGATTACCGAAGAAGTCATAAAAAGATATATTGAATTTCAGGAAAAAGTGGATAAAGACCAAATACAGTTGAGTTTTGATTTCCAAGTGCCACGGGCGTAAGCCCGTGGGTATCTACATGATGTGGTTGGAAGGTTTGGCTGTTATGGAAAACGGAAAGAGGGACAGTTGTCCCTCTTTTATCCCTACGGTCTCCACAGATACATAAATCTGACTCCGGATAGTAGATCCAGAACATCACCATTGATGGCAATGAGGTTTATTTCCTTATGGGAATGGACAGGGAATCCGGAGTATATAGTCCCCTTAAAGCTACCAGGACGATAATAGGTAATAACCTTAGCCTCTTCGAGTTTAAGAGTCTTTTTCATCTCTTTCACTGCATCATCTAAATAACCAACCCTGTCAATAAGCTTCACCTCTAATGCCTGATCTGCTGTAAAGATTCGGCCATCTGCGAGCCTTTCTATCTCCTCTTTACTTAATAAAGACTCGCGCCCAGCAAGCACCACTTTCACGAAACGCTCGTGAAGTTGATCTATAATCGTCTGCATGATCTCTCTTTCTTCTGGGGTGCTCGGTCTAAACGGTGACCAGATATCCTTCTTATCACCAGACTTGATTGTCTCCTCCTGAACACCTATCTTGGCAAAGAGTCCTTCCACATTAAACTTCATCGCAATCACCCCAATACCACCTGTAATAGTAGTAGGATGGGCTATAATCTCATCGGCAGCCGAGGCTACATAATACCCACCAGATGTAGCTAAACCAGTCAAGCAAGCAATAACTCTAACACCTGTTTTTCTCTTGAATTGCATTAATTCGTGATAAATAATGTCACTTGCTGTAACAGTTCCTCCAGGAGAATTTATCTTAAATATAACACCAACTATAGAGCTATCTCCTTCAGCTTTCTGAAGTTCCTCCTTGATTTGGGCTACCAAGGAGGTTTTTTGTGCGAACCCTAATCCCTTTGACTTTTTTTTCTCTGATATGATGCCTGATATATCCAGTAGAAGAATCTTGGCCTGCCCCTCTCCTTCGAGCACCTGCTCCGCCAAAGGCTGCATAGAGGGAAAGAGAGGAATCCTAATAAATGCACACCCTGCAACAATTAAAAAAACCACACAGATGATCCAATTCATATATTTCATGATATCTAAATCCTCCTAACCCGGACAAACCGGGATCAAAGTTAATCGTTAATAGTTATTCGTTATTAGCTGGAGCGCTGTTGCTATACTACAAATAACAATTAACAAATAACGAATAACGTATGTATTCTTCATTCACTTTTGGAGACTGTTTCCTGGCAGAAAAACATGAATTTTAGAACTATGGTTCTAATTTGCGATAATACCGATAATTACTGTTTTTGATCTTCCACCAGCATGCAAATTATGTCCATTACATTGGTGAGAGTTGGGCCTGTCTTTAGCAAATCCCCTAAGGATTCAAAGAAAGAATATGAATCGTTAGCTAAAAGGAAGGCATGGGGGTCCAGGGTTGCCTGCCGTGCCCTCTTGCACGTGAGGCCGCTTACAATAGCGCCTGCTGCATCTGTGGGACCATCTGTTCCATCTGTTCCAGCACTGAGCATAGAAATCCTGTCCCAACCATCTATGGCAATTGCACATGCAAGGGCCAATTCCTGGTTCCTGCCCCCTTTACCATTGCCTTGAATTGTTACTGTTGTTTCTCCTCCGGCTAAAATACAGGCTGGAGCCGATATAGGGAGCCCTACCTGGCAGATCTCTTTTCCAATAGCAGCAAAGACCTGGGCTACCTCCCTTGCTTCTCCCTCAATTTGAGATGACAACACAAAAGTATTGTATCCAAAGGAAATGGCCTGCTCTTTAGCAGCTAAAAGGGCTCCCCTGTTATTTCCCACGATAAGGTTTTGAACTCTTGAAAATGCAGGATCTCCGCCCTTAGGGGTTTCAGGTAAAATACCTGCTGCGCCCTGCTTAAAATATTCCACCACACCTTTAGGCAACCTGTTAATAAGATCATACCTCTCTATTATTTCTATACAATCGCTGTAAGTGCTTTCATCTGGAACTGTGGGACCAGAAGCGATAACATCCAATCTATCACCAATCACGTCCGATAAAAGTAAAGAGACTAAGGTAGCCGGATAGGCCTCTTTGGCAAGCCATCCACCTTTGCTGCGTGAGAGGTGCTTCCTGATTGCATTGACCTCATTAATGGTTGCACCACACTCCAGGAGAAGATGGGTGGTTTCTTTCTTTTGATCAAGATTAACGGGGGGCGAAGGAGCTGGCAGAAGAGCACTTCCCCCGCCTGAAAAAGCACAAATGATTAGATCCTCCTCCGTACATTCCTGGACCTGCTTTAAGAGTTCTTCAGTAGCCCTGAGACCTGTCTTATCTGGAATAGGGTGACCCGCTTCCATAATATTTGTCTTTTTTAAAGGCATTCCATGCCCATATTTAACGATGATCAATCCATTAGTCAGCCTGCCTCCAAGGATATCTTCCAGGGCCTTGGCCATGGGAGCTGTGCCCTTTCCTGCCCCGATCAGTAAGATCCTTTTGAAACGATTCAGGCTATAAGAGCACTCCCCAACAAACAACCGGTCTCCCTTACACCGGACATATTTTCGAATTGCTCTTTCAGGATCTACAGCCTTAAGTCCGGCCCTGAATATATCTTCCAAGGCCTTTTTCTGGTCTTCTGCCATCCTTTCCCCTATCAATCCCTTTAAACTGGTGCTCTCCTTAAGCAAGATCCCCTGGCTGTCCGGTGTTATCCAGAACACTCTGCCACAGAAGGCCTGATGTGTCTATTTTCTTCCTGTCCTTGACAGAAAGCTTGATAGGTACATGTACAAAATGACCATTCCAAATCCCCACTACCATCCCGGTCCTACCGGACATCGTAGCATGTACTGCATTCTCAGCGAGCTGAAAGCAAAATACAGAATCCTCCGGGGTTGCCGGTGCGCTGCGTATAATATATGAGGGATCAATGTATCTTACAGTTGTGGGAATATTGTGACTCAAAAAGTATTCTGTAATTGCTGTCTTCAAAAATAGCCCTATATCTCCAAGCTTTTTGTTTCCAGATGCATCAGTGCCTTCACCAGGTACATACTCCTGGCCTGCGCCTTCTGAAACAACAATCACTGCATGCCTCTTTCTGCTAATGCGCTCTTCGAGATAGGCAAAAACCCTTTCTAAAGAAAAAGAAATCTCTGGTATGAGTACCAGGTTTACATCACTTGAAGCAAGGGTGGCATATGCAGCAATAAAGCCTGACTCCCTTCCCATAAGTTTGACTATCCCTATCCCATTCCTTACTCCCTTAGCCTCCATGTGGGCACCGGTTATGGGTATCTGGCTCATAGCCACAGCCGTATCAAAGCCGAATGTCCTTTCAGTGAATGAAATATCATTGTCAATTGTCTTGGGAATGCCAATAACAGAAATAGCAAGATCTCTTTTCTCTATCTCTCTGATTATCGCTAATGCGCCTCTTTGGGTTCCATCACCACCTATGGTAAAGAGCATATTTATTTTTCTCTCCAAAAGGAAATCTACCATGAGGGCTATGTTCTGTGGTCCTCTGGATGTGCCAAGAATAGTACCACCATCCTGGTGAATGTCTTCAACCAATTCCGGTTTAAGGACTAACGGTTCATTATTGAATGAGGATATCAGGCCCTCGAATCCATATTTTAACCCAAATATCTCCTTGACCCCATACCTGTACCATAAGACCATAACAATGGCCCTGATAACATCATTCAAACCAGGGCAAAGTCCTCCACATGTGACTAAAGCAGCTCGGCTTGTACCGGGATCGAAAAAAATCTTCTCTCTTGGACCTGCCTTTTCAAGAAAGAGTGGTTTTCCCCCGCCTTTTTGAAGGCCTGAAAGAGTTGCATCTATGAGAACCCCTTCGCTATCATTAATAAAGACTGCTGAGTCCAGGGGAGAATTAAAGGTGCACTGACCAACTCTCTCGATCCTAAAGTCTTCTGTCATGTTCTAATCTCCTTGCTCAGCTAAAGGCAGCCATAACAGGTCAACATTTTTGCATTCTGAGACCTTATTAACAATATAAATCTCAAAAAATCTTATTTACTAATGCAAAAACTTTTGTAATTACTCAGGTATCTTGCCACAAAGGCACCAAGACACCAAGATTATAGAATTATTCTTTATAATAGTCTTTTTAATGCGTGGCACATTGAAATTAATGAGAAAACTCCGTTATTCAATTTATATTCATCTTCTCTTTGGGTCTTTGTGCCTTGGTGGCTGAATAGTTACAAACTTTTAAACATTTATAATCTTTGACATAAATATAAAAAAGATTAAAGTTGATTTTTTAATTCAATAGTATAGGAATTTCCTTTTTTAGACAGGATAGACCTGCCCGCCATGCGAGTCCGCAAGGCGAGGCGGGCGGGCGGGATGTTCTGGATATAAAGAATATAAGAAAATCTTGTTAATCCTGTTAATCATGTCAAAAAGGTTCCGCCGCAGGCGGCTAAGTTCTAGATTTTTTTCATCTTGCAGAAAGGGAAAAATATATTAAGCTTCCTAAACCGGAAACAAATCACAGAGTTTTAGAATTAACTAAAAAATACCTTAACTAATTTAGCTGAAGATAAAAGGAGGGATACAAAATGAAGGCCATGGTGTTAAAGGAATTCTGTGAGATAGGAATAAAAGGTGAGCCCCGGAAAAGGGTTGATTTACCCCTCAAGGAAGAGCCATTAGAGATGGTAGAATTGCCTGACCCTGTTCCTGATTTTAAACAGATTTTAGTGCATGTTTCTGCATGCGGGGTCTGTCATACTGAACTTGATGAGATTGAGGGAAGACTTATCCCGCCAAAATTTCCCATAGTTTTAGGTCATGAAATTGTTGGAAGGGTAGAGGCATTAGGTTCAGGTGTAACTAAATTTAAAGTCGGAGATAGGGTCGGAATCGCCTGGATATATTCGAGTTGTGGTAAATGTGATTTTTGTCTCAGAGGTGATGAGAATTTATGTGATCAGTTTCAGGCCACAGGCCTTGATGCCAATGGTGGATATGCTCAATATACAGTTATTTCAGAGGATTTCGCCTACCCTATCCCTGAAAGATTCTCTGACTCTCAGGCTGCCCCACTCTTGTGTGCTGGGGTCATTGGCTACAGGGCCTTAAGGCTTTCCGGAATAAAACCTGAAAAAATTCTTGGTCTTTATGGATTCGGGGCCTCTGCCCATATTGCAATACAGGTCGCTAAGTATTGGAATTGCAAGGTCTTTGTTTTTACAAGAAAGGGACAGAAAGATCACCAAGATTTGGCTAAAAAATTGGGGGCAGACTGGGTTGGTGCAACCGGAGATACTCCGCCAGAAAAGCTTGATTGTGCCATTGATTTTACCCCGGTGGGGGAGCCGGTCAGGGAGGCCCTTGGAATTTTGAAAAAGGGAGGAAGGGTTGTTATTAATGCAATCAGGAAAATCAATCCCATTCCTGAATTAGATTATGCTAAATACGTGTGGTATGAGAAAGAGATAAAGAGTGTGGCCAATGTTGCCAGAAAAGATGCCCAAGAATTTTTACCATTAGCAGCTCAAATTCCAATTATACCTACTGTTAAAGAGTTTGAATTGGATCAGGCTAATCAGGCCTTACTTCTGCTAAAGCAAGGGAAAATGCAAGGTGCAGGGGTTTTAACAATGCCTGATTAAAGATATGGTTAAGAAAGGGCTTCTTTTTTTCCATGGCTTTCCTCTTTTTTTATGACATGGCAGACTGTTTCGAGGAGCTCGTCAGGTGTAAATGGTTTGGGAATTAAATATTTAGAACTGTAAAATCTTTACTCTTTAACTTTGTATAAATTTATCAAGGTTAGCCTAAGCTACACTGATGGAAGAAAACATATGAAGCAGGTCCCTTCACCCACTTTACTTTTTACTGATATTGTCCCTTTTATGCGGTCCAATATTTTTTTGGCTTTTACAGAATTTCTTGGTAAATCAGCCTACCAGAATCAATTTTCAGGGCAATTGTCAATAGGTCGAGGGCTTGCCCGCCTCAGACGGGCTTGTCCGCCGTCTTTCTTGTCCGCCGTTTTTGTGGCGGAGTGGCGGGCTTGTCCGCCGTTATTCTTGTCCGCCATTTTTGTGGCGGACTGGAGGGCTGGCCTGAATTCTTTGGGAAGGAATTGAATGTGTTAAGAATAAAGATTTTAGTCGTAAATTCATACCAACATCAACTTTTAAGTTGTTTTAGAACCAACAACTCCTTTTACTTACTAAATAAATGACATATGAAGATGTGACCCTAAATTACTTAAAGTACTCGCACAGCACTCGTGGATCATTGGTTCCAATACCGTCTACGCCCATGTCGGCGTAAGGCTTTAGGAGATCTCGCCTATCAATATTCCATACAAAAACCTTCAGGCCTTCTTTATGAGCTGTTTGGACAAATTTCATGTCTACAAAGGCGAAGTTCATCACCAGTGCGTCTGCAGATGCTTGAGTAGCAATGCAAGTGTCTACAGGGCATCCCATAAGAAGCACGCCGGTTTTGATGCGGCTGTCCATCTCTTTTATGGACTTTACAAGCCTGTGCCAGAAAGAGATCACGTATACAGTGTCACCAAGGTTGTTCCTCTTTATCAGTTCCAAAACTCTTCTTACCGCCCCCCCTTCCTTCAACTCGATGACCAGTATCACCTTGTTGCCAATGAACTCAATGACCTCCTGAAGCGTGGGTATGGGCTGGCCTTTGCCCGCATCAAGCTTTTTCATCTCCTCAACCGTAAAAGCGCAAATCGGTCCCGTGCCATCGGTGGTGCGGTCCACTGTTGAGTCATGTATGACGACTACCTCTTTGTCTTTATTCAACCGCACATCGATCTCCACCGCGTCAACCCCAATCTCAATGGCCCTCCCAATTGAAAGCAGAGTATTCTCAGGCTCCAGAGCCGCGGCCCCACGATGTCCCATAATGATCATTTTGACCTCACAAAGTAATCTATATATTTATGGATATTCCCATCTTGCACGATCCTCATCTGTGACGAAAATACCCTGACCTGTGTTTCAGCAATTTATGAGAGCTCAGCGAGGAGGTGATTGTGGCAAGAATAAAGATTTGAGCCGCAAATTCAGACCAACGCCCACTTTTAAGTTGTTTTAGAACCAACGACCCCTTTTATGCTCTGTTGTCAATTTAATTATTTAAGAGCGTCCTCTTTCATTCAATGTCTGACCTATAGTTTTTTTTATTTAGAAATTGAAGCCCGTCTCCCTTCAAAGACCTATTTTTTCTTTGAAATGATGACGTACCTGCTGGTTACACCGATTATTTTCCTCTTTTGCATGGCGGATACTACATTTGCCTTAAAACGCTCTGAGGAGAGCGGCGCCTGAAAGATATGGGTTTCCTGCCAGCCACTTTGATTTAGAATCCGAAGGTAATCATTGATTAAAATCGAATTCACCCGGGTCTCATTTTTGGCAGGGGTGTTTTGGAAATCGCGCCAGTCGGCATTGATAAATGCCATCTGTGTGCTCTTTTTGGCGTTTAGGTGTGCCAG
>JAUWZV010000152.1 GCA_030615105.1 Desulfobacteraceae bacterium | reverse complement strand
AATAATCCCTAAATTTATCTCTGGCTGGCCGAACTTAGCAGAATCAGCAGCATATATAAAATCACATGCCATTGATATCTCTGTTCCCCCACCAAGGGCAAAGCCATTGACACAGGCAATTACCGGTATAGGAAGGGCCTCCAACTGAAATAGGAGTTCATGACCTTGCCTTGAAAAAAATTTTCCTTCTAATGGCGTGTAGTCCTTCATCGAGGCTATGTCCGCCCCTGCCACAAAGGCCTTATCTCCCTCTCCTGTAAGAATAAGGACCTTTATGGATTTGTCGGCAGCAATTTTTTCAAGGGCATCTTTTACCTCTGCTACCACTGTCGGATTAATCGCATTTAGTACTTTAGGCCTGTTAAATCTAATTATGGCAACATCTTCTTCCACTTCATATATAATAGTTTCATAAGACATGGTTTGCTCCCTTTTAAATTTTCGATTTTCTATTGAAGATTTTCGATTGATAATCTTCAATCGTCAATCATCAATCATCAATTCACTATACCCTTTCGAGGGCCATAGCCATCCCCTGGCCTCCACCTATACAAAGGCAAGCAAGGCCTAACTCAATATCGTTTCTGACCATCTCGTTCATCAGGGTTAATACAATTCTGGCACCAGTGCAGCCAATTGGATGGCCTAAAGATATTCCACTTCCCAAAAGGTTGGTCTTATCCAGATCAAATCCTAATTCCCTGATACAGGCAATGGCCTGTGAAGCAAAGGCCTCATTTAGCTCAATTTCTCCAAAATCGCCTATACTCAATCCAGTACTTTTTAGAACCTTTCTGACAGCAGGAATGGGTCCCAGGCCCATGAAAGCAGGGTCTATGGCACCTGATGCATATGCCTTGATTTTAACTATGGGTTTCAGCCCTAAATCTTTTGCCTTTTCAGCAGACATCAAAAGCAGGGCAGCAGCAGCATCATTAATACCAGAGGCATTACCTGCTGTAACAGTACCATCTTTTTTAAAGGCAGGCCGTAGCTTTGCCATCTTTTCAACGTTTGTGTCCATTGGCCTTTCATCAGTGTCAAAAACAATAGGTTCACCTTTTCTCTGTGGAATAGTAACAGGTACAATCTCTTGCCCGGAGATGCCTTCGGCTATTGCCTTTCTTGCCCTTGTATGACTCATGGCACCCAGTTCGTCCTGTTCCCTTCGAGAAATCTCATATTTTTCAGCTATGTTCTCTGCTGTTATACCCATATGATAACCATAAAAGATCTCCCAGAGTCCATCAAAGACCATCAAGTCAACCAGCTCTGTATTGTTCATCCTGGCACCCCATCTTACGGTATTTGATCCGTAGGGTGCCATACTCATGTTTTCCATACCACCTGCAAGAACGGTGGCCTTCTCCCCTTCCCTTATGGCAAGAGCAGCAAGGGATAAGGCCTTCATGCCAGAGGCACAGACCTTATTTATTGTGAAGGCATTAACCTCCCGGGGAATGCCTGCATGTATTGTTGACTGCCTGCCAACATTTTGCCCTTGACCTGCCCCAATTACATTACCCATGATAACCTCGTCTATCTCTATTGGTTGAAGAGAATCATCGTAATCATAGGCCTTTTTTTCCAATTCAGTCATACTTAAGCCTTTAAGTGAATCTGGCTCAAAGCTTTTGAGCTCATCTGAAGTCACAGGCCTCAGCCCAAGTCTTTTCAATGTTTCCTTCAATACCAAAGAACCCAAGGTAACCACTGGTGTTGTCTTTAATGATCCCCCAAAAGAACCTATAGGTGTTCTAACGCCTCCAATAATTACTGCATCTCCCATATGCTATCTCCTTATTTAAAATTTGATTATGAATAGAGCTAACCAATGTTTAGTCATAAAAGGTACTTTTATATATTCTTTTCTCCTAATTTAAGTCAAGCCAAAATGACCGTACAAAAAGGAAAAAGATAGATATTGCTCACAGTATTATTTTTTAGTATTATTTTTTATTGACAATATAAAATGATAGTCACATTATAGCTGTATTATAATCATTTTTGATAACAGAAAGTCTCTTTATGCTGTTTAAAGTTTTTTCATCCATAAATTATTAACCGCCCTTATCCATTATCAATCTTAAATTTTAGAAAAGATGAATAACAAAAGAAAAAAGACCACTGCCATAGATGAGAACCCAAAAAAGGTTAAATTTGAGATCTTTGGTGAGGAGATGCTTGAAAAAGAGGTTAAACTAAGCGGTAATAGCGGCCGCATATATCTTCCACCAGATTGGGTTGGCAAGCATGTAAAGATAATCAGGATTGATTAGGCACTGAATCTTAAAGGGGTTATTAGATTGGGAAAGCTGCTAATAAGAAGGTTAGAGGCACGTGATTCAGAAGATATCTCCAGAATCCAGGTAGCAATTACAAAGGAACCTGGCACAATAGATTACCGTAAGGTTGTTGAAGAAGAGGCAAAGAAAGAGGATAGAGTTAGCTTTGTAGCTGAGCGTGATGGTAAGGTGGTAGGCTATATAATCACCTATATCCTATATGGTGGATTTGGTCTGGAAAAAAGTGCCTGGATCAGGCTTTTTGGTGTCCACCCAAAATATATGGGCCAGGGTATCGGAAAAAGGATGGCCCAGGAGGTCTTTGACGTATTTAAGAAAATGGAGATAAGGAATATTTTTACTTCAGTTAAGTGGGACTCAGTTGACCTATTGTCCTTTTTTAAGTCCCTTGGATTTGACAGATCTAACTTTATTAACTTAGAAAAGATACTTGATTGAGTTTTTGTGATAATCTGAAAGGAGGAGCTTTGAGATGATAGAGAAGTTTCAAGAATGGCACGAAAATAGACATGAGTACCAAAAGGAATGGAAGAGGAGGACAGGCAACAAGATTGTTGGCTATTTTTGTACATATATACCTGAGGAGATCTTCTATGCTGCAGATATATTGCCTGTCAGGATTTTAGGATCCCATGAGCCCCAGGATGTTACTGAGCCGCATATATTTGGCATGTTTTGCCCCTTTTGCAGGGATGTTCTGGCCCAGGGGTTAAAAGGGAAATACAATTACCTTGATGGAATAACACTTGCTCAATCCTGTCTCCATCTTCGCCAGGCCTTTACCAGTTGGGATTTACATAAAAACCCAGGGTGGAGCTATTTTCTGCCCATGCCCAATCATGTCCAGAGCAAGAGGGCTGTCCCTTTTTTAATTGAAGAGTATAAGCTACTCATAAAAAAGGTAGAAGAATTAGCTGGAAAAAAGATAACTGATGATGACCTGAGACGGGGTATAGATATTATGAACAATGTCAGGAGGGTCATGAAGGAGATCTATGAGTTCAGGAAAGAAGACAGCCCACCTATTACAGGGACAGAGGCTATGTATATGGCCTGTGCCCAGTTTTTCACAGATGCAAGGGAATTCTTGCCTGTGGCAGAGGAGGTAAAGAAGGAACTGGAGACAAGGAAATTGGATAGGGATCCAGGTAAAAGGATTATGCTTGTTGGAAGTGAAAATGATGATATCGAATATATTGCTATGATTGAAACCCTTGGTGAGAGGGAGTCGGTCGGGTGTACAGTAGTAATAGAAGAACACTGTACAACAACGAGATACTTTTGGGATGAGGTCGATACAAGTATTGATGATCCATTGACGGCAATTGCCGAGCGGTATGTCTCAAGAACACCGTGTCCATCCAAAGATTGGCCACAGAGAACCCGGTTACAAAGGATTCTGCAATTAGCAAAAGACTTTAAGGTTGATGGTGCAATTGTCATTCAACAAAAATTCTGTGATCCTCATGAGACTGATATACCTTTTGTTAGAAAATTCTTGGAAGATAATGGTATCCCAACCTATTTCCTGGAGTTTGATGTTACGGTAGCTGCCGGCCCCTTTGCTATAAGGACAGAGGCATTTCTGGAGACACTTGAGGCAGAAGAAGACCTGTTTTAATTAGAAAAAATTCTATGAGGAGGATAGTAAAATGGCAAAATATCCAACTGAACCGTTGAAATGTTGGCCTAAGGCCAAGGAATTGAGAAATAAATTCTATAAAAATTTTGAACACGCCCATGATACAGGAGGAGTTCGTGTTATGGGAAGCGCATGGGCATTGGATGCGGTTCCCATGGGTCTGGGCAGAGATGTCTATTGGGTCACAGGGGAGCCTTATGGTGCATCCTGTGCATTTGACAGGCCCTTTTCGGCTGAGTGCATGGATGCGGCAGAAAGCTATGGTTTTTCAAGGGATCTATGCGCCTACATGAGAAACTACTGGGGCTCAATCATCTTGAACAAATATGCCTTTGGTGGCTCCTTCCCCAAGGCAGATTTTGCCTACAGTCAGCACATCTGTTGCTCTCATGCCAAGTGGTATCAAAATGCCTGTGAGCTTGAGGGTGGTGATGTTCCTCTCTATGCCATTGATGTTGGTGCAGGGGCCTACCCGCCATTTGAGCCTGAGATGTATCAACACCGGGTAAAATATGTGGCTGATCAGATGCTGGATTCCATAGAATGGATGGAGAAGATTACTGGAAGAACATACAACGACGAGCTATTTTTCGAGGCATGCTGGAACGATATCAGATCAACCCATACATGGGCCAAGGTATGCATGTTGAACAGGGCTGTTCCTGCACCATTGGATGAAAAATCTATTTATTCTTTATATGTTTTCGGCACGCTTCAAAAGTCTAATGGGGATTTCGCGGACTTTTATGAGGAGCTTTTAGAGGAGGTAGAGGACAGGGTAAAGAGAGGGGTAGCATCTGTTGGGAATGAGCAGGCAAGGGTTATGAGTGATACCCAGCCACCCTGGGGATTCTTAAAGATCTATCGATATTTAGAAACCTGGGGTGTGGTCTCTATTGGCTCTCTCTATACCTTTGGGCTTGAAGGGATGTGGCTGTATGATGAGGAAAATAATGAATTTAAGCCACGACCTATGCCCACTGAGAAAGCAAAGACACGGGAGGAGGCCTGTATGATGCTGGCTGACTGGCACCTGAGTAAACCGGAATATCAGCATTATTACCATCCGGAATACAAAACAAAGATGATGGATGCTATTGCCAAAAACTGGAAGGTAGATGGTATCATCCTGCATTACAATAGGGGATGCGAAGGCCTTTCGGTTGGTATTGCGGAAAATCGCCTTGGCTTGCTGGAGAGGGGTAACAAGGTCATGACCTATGAAGGTAACATGGGTGATGAGAGAGAGTTTGATTTAGGTGCAGTGCAAATGCGTTTTGATATATTTCTTGAAAGCTTAGGCCTTAAAAAACCGGAAGAATAATACAGGCAAAGGCAAAAATCCTATTTGCCCAGGTCTCATATGTTAAGGAGGTTAGCTATGATAATAGCAGGAATTGATTGTGGCGCAAAGAACACAAAGACGGTTATTCTAAAA
>JAUWZV010000106.1 GCA_030615105.1 Desulfobacteraceae bacterium | reverse complement strand
TGCCTCTGCCATGGTCTTTGACCCTGGAAGGTCCTTTATTTTTGCATAACGCCGGAGATATCCAAATCTCCACGGTATTATCGGAATGCTATAGACTAACCCAAGGATAGTTAAAGCAAGAAAAAGAAGAAACTGGGCTATACCCAACGAGAGTGAGAGAATTAGCCCTGTACCTATTCCTATTAGAGATGTAGTTATAAGAAAAATTTTATGCTGGGTATAGAAAAGGGCTATACCAGGGTCGTTATATGTGCTGGCCTCTTTATCAAGAAAACGATTAAGGACATGCATACTATAAACATACAACAGGGCAAGAAATGGATGGATAAAATCAGCATTTCCTCTTGATAGAATAAGACCGGCATAGGTTAGAAAGAAGGCCCCTATGGCCTCAGGAATAGTTATCTTGATTAAAAATTGAAATGTCTTTTTTAATATACCGCCAAGAGGATGTTGTCTGGTTCTGCCCATTGTTTTCAATCTCTCGGTCACACTTTTGATCATCCAATTGGGTGTTGATGCACCAGCTGAAATCCCAGCGGTTTCTGTTGAGGAAAACCATGAGCTCTGCAGCTCCTTCTCAGTCTCAACGTGAAACGTAGGTTTACCTGTTGACATTGATATTTGATACATCCGTCTCGTATTGCCGCTATTATATCCTCCAACTATCACCATGCTATCCACCTCAGAGGCTAAGGATCTGACCTCCCTCTGTCTTTTATATGTCTCATCACAGATGGTATCAAATATTACAGCCTCTGGATAATGAGCTTTTATCCCATTCATTATTTCTCTATAGGCATCTACATCCTGTGTTGTTTGGGATACAACTACTAACCTTTTCTTATCAGTCCGACGAAGGAGGATCTCTATATCTTCTACAGAATTGATAACTATTCCATTGCCTTTGCTATAACCTATCAAGCCAATCACCTCTGGATGCCTGGGATCTCCAAAGATTACCGGAGTATAGCCTTTATTATTGTATTTTCTTATTATTGCCTGTACCTTTGCTACGCGTGGGCACGTTGCATCAATTATCTTGAGATTAGAACTTCTTATCATCTCCCTTTCACTTGGGGCAATACCATGGGCCCTTATAATTATCCTTCCTTGATCATTCTCACTAATATCTTCTTTGACATCCACGCCTTTAGATCCAAGGAGATCTAAGACCTGCTGGTTATGGATTAAAGGCCCATATGTGAAAAGCTTTCCATTACCTTTGTTGGCCTCGGATAGGATAATCTCCATTGCCCTTCTTACACCCATGCAGAATCCAGCAGTTTTGGCTAATTTAACCTTCACTAACCATCTCCTCTCTTATGTATCCAAAATATTTGTTTAAAATAGAGATTAGTTTTTCTCTTCCGTCTATCTCTGAAATAGAGGCCTTCAAAAATCTTCTATTTGGAAGCCCCTTTGTGTACAAAAGGAGCAAGCCTCTCATGATATTTGTTGCCCTATTCTCTCCAAGATATTTTATCAGAAGTAAATAATGTTCGATAATTAAGCGATATCTTTCATCGAGATCTGGAGTATTAAAACTCCCCTCTTCTTCCATCTCTAAGATCTGCTTGAAAATCCATGGATTAGTTAATGCTGCCCTGCCAATCATAACCCCATCACAGCTTGTTTCAGAGCTCATCTTTAATGCTAAAGAGGGCTCTGTTATATCACCATTACCTATAACAGGTATTTTGAGGGCCCTCTTTATCCCTGCAATTAATGTCCAGTCAGCTTTTCCAGAAAATCCTTGAGTGGCAAATCTTGGATGAATGAAAATCCCATCAGCTCCACTGTCTTCAATTATCCTGGCAATTACGAGGGCATTTGCCTCTTCTGGGGACCACCCAGCCCTGATCTTTACTGTCAATGGAAGAGAAGTGCTTTCTCTAACAGCAGAAAGAATCTTTGCTACTTTCTTTGGATCGCGCATCAGGGCTGCTCCTGATCCTGTCTTAACAACCTTTTTTGCTGGACATCCCATGTTAATATCAACAATATCCATCCCCCTTTCAGCTACTATCCGGGCCGATATGGCCATTGTATCTGGATCAGATCCAAATAACTGGGCAGCAACAGGCCTTTCAGCAGGATGACTGTCAAGATAGGTATGGGTTTTTGCCTGCCCCCTGGAAAGACCTACGGCACTAATCATCTCTGTAATAACAAGACCTACACCCATTTTTTTAACAATCAGACGAAAGGGGAGGTTTGTTTTCCCTGACATTGGTGCCATAATTAGCCAGTTCTTCAAATGTAATTTACCAATGGTTAACATATTATCATTTTAAATAAATCTTTTTCCCATTACAATCTAATAAAAGTGCTGTCTTCTTGTTCTTGACTTCAAAAGGGCTTTGAAATACTTCTATGTAAAAGATTCTAAAAAAACCGGTGGGTATAGGAGACTTTTGAAAAATGGCCGCTCTGTCATTGCGAACGAATGTGAAGCAATCTCTAACTCATTGAAAATATAAAAGATTGCCACGTCGCTTCGCTCCTCGCAATGACTTGTAAGACACTTTTTCAAAGGTCTCTATAGATGATTAAATAATTGCCCATAGGGTTTTTTGTTTGAAAAAAAGATAGCCAACAAATATGGAGCATAGCTTTGTTAAATTTGACCCGAAAATTGGCTGACTTTACATTTAATACTACTTATCAGGATATACCGGCCGAGGTAGTTTGGCAAATCAAGCGTCTATTACTCGATTCCATCGGGTGCGGCATTGCCGGACTAAGCACGGAGAAGGGAAAAATTTCGCTTGAATTTTCCAAAAGACTCGAGGGAAATACTGAATCGACTATAATAGGCACACCAAATAAAGTATCCGCAAATTTAGCAGCTTTTGCCAATGGGGAATTATTCAATGCACTTGATTATGAGGCCCTTACTTCTCCCTCTGGTCATATTTCACCCTTTGTCATGGCTGCACCCTTGGCTTTAGCAGAAGCAAACAGAGCATCAGGACAGGAACTGATAGCTGCCCTTGCCCTGTCACATGAAATAGGTATCAGGGTGGCAAGGGGATTGATACCTGGTAAAGGGTTTTCCATGCGCATTCCACAAAAGGAGATAAGAATAGGTCTCCCTACTCACGGATATGGTTCAGCTATCTTTGGAGGAGTTGCAGGTGCTGCCAAAATACTCGGTTTTGGCCCCGATAAATTGTGCCATGCCCTTGGAATAGCTGGTTATATGTGCCCTATTCCTGTAGTGATGAAATTTGCTGCTACAGTTCCCTCTTCAATGTCCAAATATCTTTCAGCCGGCTGGATATCAATGACAGAGGTAATGGCTGTTCTACTGTCCGATTTGGGGTATACCGGTGATAAAGAGATCCTTGATGGAGAATTTGGTTTCTGGAAATCCTTTGCATCAGAGGGTTGGCTTCCGGAGGAGGTAATTGTACATCTTGGAAAAAATTGGTTTCTCCCTTCAAATATAAGCTATAAGGCCTATCCATGCTGCGGGGCTATGCACCATGCCCTTGATTGTTTATACAGGATATTAGAAGAGAATCATCTTCATGCTTCAGATATTGAGCGAATAGATGTCCTTATTAACATGTTGGCTGACCTCCCATTATGGCAAAACAGACGCATAGGAACCCATATTGAGGCCCAGTTTAGTGTTGCCTATGTCTTTTCAGTGGCTGCCCACCGGATTGAAATAGGTCCAGAATGGCAGGACCCAAAAACCTTCAGAAACCCAAAAATCTTAAAATTCATGGATAAGGTTAATTTTGAAACCTACTCGGATTACCAAAACGCTATAGATAAGCCGATTGTCAAGGTTCTGGCCAGAGAAAGGGGTTCTGGAGAGAGAAGGGTGTATACCGAGAGGACAATTTTCATGGATCAACATGGTTTAAATGATCATCAATTGGCTGATAAATTCCTAAAAAATGTATTAGAGGTGTTAACCAAAGATCAGGCGGAAAAAGCAATCCATACTATATTTACCCTTGAAGAAATAAAAGATGTTTCAGAGCTTCTGAAACTGTTAAGAACTGAGAGCTGACCGCAGGCAAACGGTACTCTTCATGGCTCTGGTCAAGCAATGGACTAAATCTTGAACCATGAATGCTCTCTAAAAACTCCTCTAAGCTTAACCTTGTCATCTTAGATTGAAGAGTAATTTATTGTAAACTCAATAAACCTAACACCTTGACTTTACAGATATTTTAAAATATTTTCGTCTTGTAAACAAAAGTCCAATGAATTAGGAGGAAGTCAATGGAGACTAATTTAAGGGAAAGAATAGGGTTTGTTGAAGGAGATATTACAAAGATGGACGTGGATGCCATTGTTAATGCAGCCAACACCTCACTTTTAGGCGGTGGAGGTGTTGATGGGGCAATACACAGGGCAGCTGGTCCGGAACTTCTTGCTGAAACGAGAAAGATAGGTGGCTGCCCAACTGGCGAGGCCCGCGTAACAAAGGGATATCGACTACCTGCTAAATGGGTTATCCATACAGTTGGTCCAATCTGGTCTGGGGGGAATAGGAATGAGGATGAGTTGCTGGCTAACTGTTATAGAAATTCCTTTGAGGCAGCTATTGAGATTGGTGCTGTTACGGTCGCCTTTCCATCCATAAGTACTGGTGCCTATCGATTTCCAATGGAAAGGGCAATAAATATCGCTTTGAGAGAGACCAAATCCTTTCTTCAAGCCAATCAATCTATTAAAAAGGTTACATTTGTCTGTTTTGGTAGAGAGGTTTATAATAAATATCAGGAGGTATTTAAAGAGGTATTTCATTAAAAAGCCTATTGCAGTAATGACATATGGGCAAGAAGTGATGTTACCTTATTGAAATATGAGGGGGTTTTTTTGTGGTCAATATTTTAATTGTCTATCATTCTCAAACAGGCAAGACCAAAAAAATGGCCGAGGCAGTAGCCAGAGGGGCAAACTCTATAGAGAATGTAAGGACTATCCTTAAAGAGGCAATGGAAACGACCCTTGATGATCTCTGTAGTTGTGATGGATTGGCCATTGGCTCCCCTGAGTATTTCGGTTACATGGCCGGTGCTATAAAAGATCTTTTTGACCGGACTTATTATCAGGTACGGGGCAGGAAAGAAATATTTAAAAAACCCTACGTAGTATTCATCTCTGCTGGCAATGACGGCCTGGGGGCCTTGAGAAGCATTGAAAGGATCTGTATAGGCTATCAGTTTAAAAAGGTTTATGAACCGGTTATTGCCAGAGGAGAAGTTGATGAGGATATTTTGACCGTCTGTGAGGAATTGGGAAAGGTTATAGCTGCTGGTTGTGAGGCTGGAATATATTAATTTTTCACCCATTCATGGAATATATACTACAATCATCTGTACCTTAAATGCAGGTTTTTGAAAATGAGAGATAATGATCATGATTACACCGAAAAGATAAAAGCTAATATCATCAAATTAGGTGCGGATCTTGTCGGTGTGGCAGACACAAAGCCTTTAACAAAGCTTACATTAGACCCGCCAAATCTATTAGATTCCTTTCCTAGGGCAATCTCTATTGCTATAAGACTTCCCAGCGCTGTATTTGAACAAATAACCGATCAGCCCACCCCTCTCTATTCTTCTGTTTACCATTCTGCTAACAGGATCCTTGACCAAATTGCCTTTCACGCCACCAACGTCCTTCAAAGAGATGGATTTAAAAATCTACCTATTCCTGCATCTCAGGTTTTGGATAGGGAAAATTGGTATGGTGCCATCACCCATAAGGCTGTGGGCAGGATGGCTGGATTGGGGTGGCAAGGAAAAAGCCTGCTTCTGGTAAACCCCGATTATGGTCCTCGTATCAGACTCGCCACGATCCTTACTGATGCCCCCCTAAATGTCGATAGTCCTATAAAGAATCGCTGTGGAGAATGTAACCTATGCAGGGAGGCCTGTCCAGCAGGAGCCATAAAGGGTGTTGGCACAAAAGATAATTACAAAAGCAGAGAAGAGGCACTTTACTTTTCACGTTGTGTAGATAAACTTGTTGGTGAATTTTCAAAGCTCCCCAATGTGGATGCCCCAATTTGCGGGATTTGTATCAAGGTCTGCCCATTTGGTCGGTAAGGCCTTTATTTTATTGCTATACTACCTTTTTTGTATTAAAGATAACCACTCTAAATAACCCTCTCTAAGACGAAAACAATAGTGAACAAGAAATACAACAACATATTGGATACGATTGGAAATACACCTATCGTTCCTATAAGGCATCTTAATAAAAATAATAACGTTAAGATATTTGCCAAACTCGAGTCTTTTAATCCCGGGGGATCTATTAAAGATAGAATAGCCCTTTCCATGATTGAAGAGGCAGAGAGAAATGGTCAATTAACCAAGGATAAAGTAATTGTAGAGGCTACAAGCGGCAACACTGGAATAGGGCTCGCCCTTGTTGCTGCTATTAAAGGTTACCGGTTGATGCTTACTATGTCCGATTCAGTTAGTGAGGAAAGGATGAAGATACTTAAGGCATTAGGTGCAGATCTTAGGTATACCCCATCCCGTCTTGGCACCGATGGTGCTATTGAAGAGGCATATAATCTGGTTAGAGAAGAGCCGGACAAATACTGGTTGGCTGACCAATTTAACAATGAAAGCAACTGGATGGCTCATTATAACGGAACTGCCGTTGAAATCTGGGAACAGACTGGTGGAAAAGTAACCATGGTAGTAGCTTCAATGGGTACTACAGGCACAGCAATGGGTCTTTCTAAGAGATTGAAGGAATACAATCCAAAAATCGAGATAATCGGAGTCGAGCCCTATCTGGGTCATAATATCCAGGGAATGAAAAATATGAAGGAATCCTATCGCCCTGAAATATTTAATAAAAATCTTCTCAATCGCATTATCCATATTGAAGATGAAGAGGCCTTTGAGGTGACAAGAAGACTTGTCAAAGAAGAGGGCATCTTTGTTGGCATGAGTTCAGGAGCAGCCATGTCC
Source organism: Desulfobacteraceae bacterium (assembly GCA_030615105.1). GTDB lineage: Bacteria > Desulfobacterota > DSM-4660 > Desulfatiglandales > B25-G16 > JAUWNK01. The sequence continues at coordinate 2,144 of JAUWZV010000106.1, read as the reverse complement.
GCTGCCCTTAAGGTAGCCCAGGAGATAAAAGAGGGTCTCCTTTTGGTTATATTTCCTGATGGTGGGGAACGATATTTAAGTACCAATCTATTTGTAGACAGAAAAAAGGCTGACATCAAATTCTATAATACGTTGAGCAGGCAAAAAGATGTATTCATCCCCATAAAAGAAAATGAGGTCTCTATCTACACCTGTGGACCCACAGTATCAAAATTAATTGATCTTACTGATTGCAGGAGATATGTCGTCGCTGACCTCCTGAGACGTTACCTTGAGTTTAAGGGCTTTGCTGTAACCCACATAATAAATATTACGGACCTGGATGATAAAACCATTCAAGGAGCTGAGGCTGCAGGGGAAGAAGTAAAGACATTTACTGGAAAGTATTACAAAGAATTCCTTAAAGATATGGATGCCCTAAATATCAAAAGGGCAACCAATTACCCCTTGGCCAGTCAACATGTGGAAGAGATGATAGATATTACTCAAAAACTCTTAGAAAAAGGTTTTGCCTATGAAAGATTACGTTCTGTCTATTTCGACATCTCCCGTTTTAAGGACTATGGTAAACTCTCAAGGGTGGATTTGAACAAAATCAGGGTGGGTAAAACGGTTGACCTTGATCAGTATGAAAAAGACAACCCAAGGGATTTTACCTTGCTTAAGAGATCAACACTGAATGAACTTAAAAGAGGGATCTTCTTTTCTACCAAGTGGGGAAACCTCCGCCCAGGCTGGCACATAGAATGTGCTGCCATGGCAGTGAAATATCTGGGTGAAACCTTTGATATTCATACCGGAAGCATGGGCCTGATCTTTCCACACCATGAAAACGAGATAGCTATATCGGAAGCCCTTACTGGCAAGCCATTATCTAACTACTGGGTTCATAATGAAATAGTAAAAGAAAAAAAATTCCCTGAAATACCGGAAGAAAAAACTATCACCCTAAGAAAGGTACTAAATAAGGGATATACAGGAAGGGAGATTCGATACTGGATTATCAACATGCATTACAGGAAAGCTATTGATTTTTCATGGTCAAAGCTAACTATAGCTAAAAATACAGTCTCCCGCTTAGATAGATTCATCCATAAGCTCCGCTCCTGCCAAAAAGGCCCGGTTAATATAGACATTGATCAATTGATCTATGATCTTAGGCATAAGTTTATACAGGAAATGGATGATGATCTGAATATTGCACCTGCCTTGGCTGCACTTTTTGAGTTTATACATAAAATCAATCGTATAATGGACTCTCAAGGACTAAATCCATCCGATCGAGATAAGATTGAAGGCGTTCTCTCCAGGCTCAACTCAGTGCTAATGGTTATGGATCTGGAAGGGGTAGAATCTTCCAAACAGATAGAGGAATTAATAAAAGAAAGGACCTATGCCCGGCAAAAAAAGGATTGGGCAAAGGCTGATAAAATAAGGGATGAGCTTAAGGAATTGGGAGCTGAGGTGATTGATACAAGAGATGGAACAAGATGGCGAAAGATTAGATAAATGCCACAGGCCAGAAAATGATATATTTTGGCGGAGAGAGAGGGATTCGAACCCTCGGTAGAGCTTTCGCCCCACACTCACTTAGCAGGCGAGCGCCTTCAGCCAACTCGGCCATCTCTCCGCGAAACTTTTTTGACAGGATTAACAGGATTTACATGATCTCTGTATATTGTTTATATCTTGACTATCCTGTCTGTCCCGTCTAAAGACCTTCTTGCTACAAGCCAATGGTGAGATTTAACAACGTTAAATCTCCTGGCGGAGGGAGTAGGATTCGAACCCACGGTCCACCTTAAGCGGACAACGGTTTTCAAGACCGCCTCCTTAAACCACTCGGACATCCCTCCATTGCCTTATTTTTATAGCACACTATAAAAACCCCGTCAAAAATTTTTCCCATAATTATTCACGATGCATGTTGTTATCTCTCACAGAGCCAGCCGAGACACAGAGTCTTTGATCTGAATTCCTGACCCCGGTTAAATAGGCTACTCATTTAACAGGATATGACACCGGCGCTACGCTTCGGGGTTATTCATGGAAGAAACTTGGTTGCAAAGATCCTTACAATGGTTAAAATAGCTCCGCGCTCTGGCAGCTAAGGCCGTTAGCCCAATGGTGTCAACGCACCCGTT
>JAUWZV010000057.1 GCA_030615105.1 Desulfobacteraceae bacterium | reverse complement strand
ATTCCTCAGGAGATATTTTGTCAAGCTCTTTGATGATCACTGAATTACCCCTATACGTATTCTCTTTTCCTGTCATCAATAGCTCCTTGAGTTGTGGGTTTCGTGGCTTTTATGTATGCAGAAAATACCATATGCTCTGTTCCCTTACCGATATCCCAGCTCTTGATTATTTGTTCGCTGTTGTCCTTCTTTGTTATGGAAATGGCTTCAAAGCCCAATCCATTCAGAATCTGTCTCACCTCATCAGGTGAGATGGCACCAGAAATTCACCCTGTGTAAGCTGATGGGTTGTCTTTGATTTCCATCGGGATTTCCCCTGAACATAAAACATCCGATAGGCTGATTCGACCTCCAGGCTTCAACACCCTAAAAATCTCTCCATAGACAGCCCTCTTATCGGGTGAAAGATTGATGACGCAGTTTGACATCACCACATCCACTGAATCGTCCGGAACAGGCAGTTTTTCTATCTCCCCCAGTCTAAATTCCACATTGCTGACATGAAGTTTTTCTGCATTCTTCTTCGCCTTGGTTATCATCTCTGGGGTCATATCAACACCAATAACCTGTCCCCCTGGTTCCACGCTTTTCGCTACCAGAAAGGCGTCAAATCCGGCCCCGCTCCCTAAATCGAGTACCGTTTCCCCGGGGTTCAAATCCGCCACGGTCACTGGGTTTCCACAACCGAGGCCGAGATTGGCTTCCCCCAATCCGATGGCAAGTTGCTCATTCGTATAGTCAAGCTTTTTACCCAAATCTAATATGTCCACAGGTTTTGGCAAATCACCGCAACAGTCCTCTGAGCAGCCACACTCAGCCGACTGGGCAACCTTAGTATAACTTTCCCTCACCATTTCCTTGATTTTGTCTTTTGATGAATCCATGCCTCCTCCTTATATAATCGTTTATCGTAGATATACAATTATAATTTCGAAAGGTTTCTTAGTCAAGTACTTTATTCTTGTTCGTGAAACACGAAGAGATCAGCTTCTAAAACCTGTTTACATATAAGCAGAGAGGGTGATATTGTAACAGGCGACTTCCTCAGATTGTGGGAGGCAAACAAATAATCCTGGAAACCCATGTAAGTTCAATTGGGGGTTTAAAACATGGACCTGAACATATCGCACCTTCGGTGCGGACCTGTAGGGGTTCGATTTATCGAACCCGCAATGACGGGCGTCATAAATGCCGCCCCTACAAGGACTTAAAAAGGAAATTCCTATACTATGAACTTAGCCGCCTGCGGCGGAACTTTTTCGACAGGATTAACAAGCCTGCCCTGGTGCGACTTACTTGGAATTTAATGATGTCGTTGCGATATCTCCAAAGATGAGGCAATGTAACCAATCCACTGCAATCCAGGTCTGGGCCAGGGATTAACAAGATTTTCTTATTTTCTTTATATCCTGAACATCCTGTCTATCCTGTCTAAAAAAGGAAATTCCTATACAATCAAGTTACTGCTCACAACTTTTGGGATGATATTCTTTGCTGAATTAGGTGATAAGACGCAACTGGCTACCTTTTCCTTTGCTGCTGAAAGCAAATCACGGCTCGCTGTATTCATTGGCTCTGCGGGTACACTTGTGCTGACCTCTTTGCTGGCCGTGATCCTTGGATCTGGGGTAAGCAGGTTAGTTCCAGCAAATTATATTAAAATAAGGCCTGGGGCGCTCCTCATCTTGCTGGGCCTATGGATGATATTATCTCCAGGAGGAAAATAGACGACAAACAGGTGAATCTTTAAGCTTTGGATAGTCAAGGCCGTATCATTTATTCTTTCTATCTTGTTGAGTATTATTGCGCCTATATAAAGACCAATTTGAAGAAGTACAGTATTTCAAATAATAGTATGTTTGGGAATAATCAGAGAATCTTTCGTTTTGTACACTTGTTCAGCAGATTTATAAACGCAAAACCTTAATACTATCTTGATTGTGTAGCCAATAAGGTCACTTTTACTGGGATTATTAAATTAGTTTGGTTGGGAGGGATACTGGCGAAATTTAATCCTATTCTCTGCTCTTAAGATCTCGCGAGATTGCATCAGCGGCCTTAAAGGTCCTTTCTACTACATATTGCATATTATCCTCAGTGAGGGAAGATGAGAAGCCTACCACCCAAATGGCAGCCAAGAGGGGACCTTCAGTCTTTATAATGGCCGCCACAGCCTTAACCCCTTGCAGGTATTCTTCACGATCTATAGCAAATCCCTTTTTCCTGACCTCCTTTATTTCATTTAGGTATCTTTCTATATCAGTAATGGTATTTTCTGTGTACTTAACCAGACCCTTAGTGGTGAGGTATCTAAGTGTTTTTCTTTCCCCCATATAAGCCAGAAATAGCTTTCCCGTGGCACCCGCAGTTAAAGGGATCTTCGTTCCGCTGGGAGAGGTAATCTTCAATTCCTTATTGCTTTCCACGACATCTAAGATGAAGATGTGATCATCCTTGAGGATACCCAGAAAGACGGTCTCCCCCGTCTCCACCATTAGTGCCTCCATATGCCTTTTAGATACTTCTCTCAAGGGTATTCTGGAAAACCCCTTTTTGCCCAGCTCCACGATGGTATAACCAAGATTATATCTCTTGGTAAGGGGGTTTCTGATGACTGCCCCTATCTCTTCCAGTGCAGAGGTTATTCCGTGCACTGTACTCTTGCTTATTCCCAAGCTTTTTGCCAGTTCACTGATCCCCAATCCCCGGTCAGTGTCAGAGACAAGCCCCAATATTTGAAATGCCTTTTTTACTGAAGGTGCTTGATATCTTTCAGACATTGTTCACCATAATGAACTATTTTTAGCACTCTACAACCTTTTTCTATCGCCTGTCAATATTAATTTTTATCCATATTATTTTGGCTTATGATAATTATATCGGAGCGTTGTGAAAAGATTATTTTTCAAAAAAGATTATTTTTTCCCTTGACAAAAAAGAGAAATGTGGTATGAGGATTTATCATAGTTCATAATAATGAACTCTAAAACCAAGGCGAAAGAAGCGATCCTGCTCGTAAATAGAAAGGAGGATTTTATGGCAATAGACACAGAAAAGTTGTCGGGAGCCGAGAGTCTGCGCAAAACCAGGACCTATGGCAAGGTCAGATGTCACAACCCCAGTTGTATGGGAAGACTTCAGCCCAGGTCCGGGGATGATCATGTGAAATGCCCCACCTGTGGGATGGAGTACCGCCTGGTTTGGGTTCGCCCCGATTTTCCCCGAATAAGGGGACCTGTATGGGATGTAAACCGGAGATTAGCTCAAGAGGTCTTAGCCAAAAAGGCAGCAAAGAAGGAGGGAAAGTAAAATGGCATTAAATAGGAAGATAGCATATATTGATCTTTCCACAGGTAAGGTTGAAACAAAGCCTATCCCGCTTGAGGTACGGAAAAAATTTTTAGGCGGCAGAGGGCTGGATGCTTATTTACTTTTTAACCATACAGAGAAAGGCATTGACCCACTGGGCCCGAAAAATACGCTCATGGTCAGCGCTGGTATCCTGACTGCAACATGTGCTTCAGCAACCGCAAGAACCCATATTATGGCCAAGTCCCCACTTACTGATTTGCTCGGCAGTGCTAACATGGGGGGGTTCTTTGCCCCTGAGCTTGCCTGGGCCGGCTTTCATCATCTGGTCATAAAGGGCAAGGCAGAGAAGCCGATTTATTTATGGATTCACAATGGTGAAATAGAATTGCGAGATGCCAGCCAACTCTGGGGGAAAACTACAACTGAAACACAATGGGCTATTAGAGAGGAGCTTGGTGATGAGGATATTAAAAGTGCAGTTATTGGCCCGGCCGGTGAGAATCTGGTGAGGATTGCCAATGTTATGACAGGCATCAAAAATGCTGCCGGAAGAAGTGGGATGGGTGCTGTCATGGGTAGTAAAAACCTCAAGGCGATAGCCGTTAGAGGCACTATGGATATCAAGATAGCATATCCATTGGAAGCTTTAGAGTATAATAAAAGGTTCATTGATCAAATCGTAAGTGCCAAGGTAAATCAAACCCAGGGAACACTCGGGACTCCTTTCATCTGGGGAGCAACAAATTCCTGGGGTGGAATAAGGACCAGAAATTTCCAGTATAACCAGTGTGAGTATGCTGATGATATCGAACCAGAGAGGATTGATGAAATCTGTACTGAGACTATGGGGCCTTATCACATGACTGGTTGCTTTGGCTGCCAGGTTCACTGCAGGGCACAATATAGAATCCCTTCAGGCCCCTATGCCGGGAAATATGATGAAGGGCCGGAATACACTTCCCAGGGTGCCTTTGGTGGAGAACCAGACTGCAAAAATGCAGTTACCGTTTTAACAGGTAATCACTTAGTAGATCAGTGGGGTATGGATAATCTGGAGACGGGCAGCCTTATCTCCTGGGCAATGGAGCTTTCTGAAGAGGGAATCCTCACCAGTAAAGATATCGATGGCCTGGATTTAAGGTTTGGAAATGATGAAGCACTCCTTGAGATGATTCGCCGTATAGCCTTTAGAGAAGGCTGGCTGGGTGATACATTGGCTGAGGGAGGAATTAGAGCCGCTGAGAAGATAGGTAAGGATTCCTTTGAATATCTTATTCAAGTCAAGGGCATGAGCAACTTGCACTCAGACGAGAGGGCAACTCCAGCACTCGCCCTTGGTATTGCCACAGGCTCCAGAGGTTCCGACCATCTGAGAAGCCGGCCCGCCATTGATCTTTACCATTTACCGGAGGAGGTTTTGAGGAAGATATATAGTAACCCAGTTCCTTACGATGGGCCATTGAGCTCAGAACATACCTCATATGTGGGCAAGCCATGGCAGGTCCTCTGGCAAGAGTTGTGCTACATGGGGGTGGATTGCCTTGGCATATGCAAGTATCACACTACATTCCTTGGGGCAACCCTACCTAATTTTGAGGATTGGGCCAAGGTCATTTATTACAATACTGGGCTGGAGATAACCCCAACGGATATCTGGACCGTAGCAGAGAGATGCTACAATATAGAGAGGTTGTTTAATCTCAGGGAAGGATTAACAAGAGATGATCCAAAAAAAGGTGACACCCTTAATCACCGCTATTTTGATGAGCCGTGCAGGCGTGGTGCGCCTGACGTCATCGGTTCCAAGATAGATCGAAAAAAGTTTAAGAAGATGATCGATGAATATTATGAGCACCATGGCTGGGATGAAAATGGAGTTCCTAGAGAAGAGACGCTAAAGAGGCTCGGCCTGGATAAAGAGCCTTCCCACCTGCTCTAACATATTTGAAAGGAGTAAATCAATGGAACCAATGGGTAAAGTCCTGATGATAAATTATGAAAAGTGCACCGGTTGCCGGCTGTGCGAACTCGTGTGTTCGGTTATGCATGAAGGTGTATCCAACCCTTCCCGAAGTCGTATAAAGATAATGAAGTGGGAGTCGGAGGGACTGTATATTCCGATGTCCTGTCAGCAATGTCAGGATGCCCCTTGCATAGCTGTCTGCCCGGTGAAGGCCATCTCTCGTGATGAAACCTTAGATTTCCTGAAGGTTGATTACGATATTTGCATCGGCTGCCGCGCCTGTGTGTCAGCCTGTCCCTTCGGCGCCATGAGTTTTGATGTCATAGCTAAAAAAGTGATCAAGTGCGATCTCTGTGATGGTGAGCCCCAGTGTGTTAGGTTCTGTGAGATAGAGGCATTGGAGTATGTTGATGCTGATCGGGTCAGTGTGTTCAAGAAAAAGGAAGCGGCACAAAGATTGTCCCTTGCACAAAAAGAGGCTGCGGCTTTACAGGCGGAGATGTAGGGGTGGGGATTTATTCCCCACCTATAAGGTGGCATATAAAATGCCACCCTACAGGTATCTTAATTGTAGGGTGTGGATTATTTACCACCATTGTTTAATTGATCAAAGACATTAAACACCAAAGCCCCAAAAGGAAATATTCCAGGCTGAAGGATAAGAGTATCTATTCACAGCCAGGAATAACTGCCCACATCATTATCGGAACCTTCCAAAAGCTACCATATTTCAATGATACCGATCTGGCACAGAAATTTTTAGAGGTTTTGGTAGAAACTGCAAAAGAAAATCAGACCAGGATATATGCATACTGTATTATGCCAGATCATATTCACATCTTAATCGAATCATCCAAGAATATGGGCATCATTTCATTTGTCAAACATGTCAAGGGTCGCTTTGTTTCTTGGTGCCGTGAGAATGATAAAAATATAAGATTTCAGAGAAGTTTTTATGATCATATTCTAAGGAAGGAAGAAGACGTTTACACAATATCCAGATATATAATTGGGAATCCTATTAGAGCAGGGATTGAAGATCATTTTGGTGATTATCCCTTCGCCGGTTCATTGGTATTTGAATTGTAGGGTGGGGATTTATTCCCCACCTTTAAGGTGGCATAAAAATGCTTACGGTGGCATATAAAATGCCACCCTACGAAAATGTAACCGATCACCCACCAATAGAACACATTTTTCGGTGAACCTTTTGGTTATTATCCAGGTTCAGGGGATGGCACTCTGGTTTTTCCTTTACTGCTTTTAAAAAGACCTCAATTATCGCCTCATCCAGGCAACCTCTTCTTAGCGGATTCTTAATATCTACCTCTATATTTGAAAGCAGACATGGTAAAAGCATTCCATTGGCAGTCAGCCTGAGCCTGTTACAATGCTGACAAAAGGAATTACTGATTGGACTTATAAGACCTATCTCCCCCTTACCCCCATCAAATCTATATCTCTCTGCCGGGCCATCATTTTGCCCTGGGGAAACAGGTATCAATGGCCCGAATTTATCAACAAGGGTCTTTTCTATCTCCGAGTTAGGAATGAATGCCAGGCTATTAGACTCAAAACCAACAGGCATACATTCTATGAACCTGATATGATAGGGATGTTCAATGGCAAGACGACCAAAATCCAGAACTTCATTATCATTTATGCCTTTCATGATAACAACGTTTAACTTTATTGGATAGAAGCCCATATCCCTGGCCTTTTCTATCCCCTCCCAGACCTTGGTAAGATAATCAAACCGGGTAATCCTTTGAAATTTTACTCTGTTAAGGCTGTCAACGCTTACATTAATCCTTTTTATACCCGCTGTCTTTAACATTTCCAGATTTTCTTTAAGATAGACCCCATTCGTTGTTAAAGATACATCATCAAGACCCTTTATGGACGTAAGCCGTGGGATAAATTCCTGCACCCCTTTCCTGACAAAGGGTTCTCCCCCTGTCAGCCTGATCTTCTTTATACCTAATTTTAGCGCAATCCTAACAATCCTGAGGAGTTCCTCATAACGTAAAATTTCTCTATGTCTGAGTCTTCTTTCACCATCAGGTGGCGTACAGTAAACACAGCGCAGATTGCACCTGTCAGTAATGGATACCCTCAGGTAATTTATCCTTCTATTAAATCTATCGACTAACACTTGTTTCTTGTTTCCTCTCAATGTCATTAACTTAAAGAAATATTTCACCGCAGAGGCGCTGAGGGCGCAGAGTTTAATATTTTTTCGCTTTCCGCTGACCCCGGAGGAATAGGCTCCACATTCCACAGGGCGGAGGACGGCGGAAAGCGAAAAAGACTCAGCCCTGCGGGGCTAATCCTCTAACTCATTTATGGTTCGATCTATGTTGCCTCAATGATATTACTGATCAACTTATTGATTTCCATTATAGTCAAATCGTCCAAAAGATGCGTAGCTTTTCCCTTGCCGGCCTCTCAACGGCAAGAGAAAAATCTTCCCTCTCTGCGTTCTCTGCGCCTTTGCGGTAAACCGTGACCTTATCTTAAATCAGGGTATCTCTATTTCAACTGTCCCTTTTTTAAAACCCTTTAAAGAAGAAAGCATTGCCAAAATAGTATTTTTATACAGATTGGATGTAAACGGGTTTAATGAGAACATGGTCCCGTCAATCTTAATAGAGATTGGAGGATTTAAGGAGACACATTTATCGATGGCCTCCTTTCCTCTTACAATTTCCATGGCAAGCTCATAACAGCTCTCATATTCGCAATGCCCGCAATTTAGATCAGGCAACTTGAAAGATCGTTCAATTACAATGGCGGCCATCTCTTTTATATGATCATTATCTACTATATTAAAATCGGAAATATCTTTCTCAAGACTGGCGGTAAAGAGCTTTAATCCATCAAATAATTCTTTTTCTTCACCTGCATTTTTTATGCAGACGATCTTTGGAAATGTCTTTTCCTTTTTAAACCCCTCTATTAATACAATATCACAGTCAACATATGTCAGGATATCTTCTATCCTTTTCTTTCCCTTCAAGATTATTTCTGTTTCTAAAGAGGAAATAGCAGAAACAAAGGGGACATATGATCTGAATTTTGATGTGTCACTATCAGGAAAACCAATAGCCCCTGAGACATGTTTAAGAATAGCAACCCTGTGTCCCATTCTTGACAGTTCCTGAGATAATCTAATAATTAACGTGGTCTTTCCACTTCTTTTATAACCAACTATGCCCACTGCTTTCACCTTAAACCCTCCAATTTTTTGTCATTTGTCATCAGTCATTTGTCACCCTCAACCATTTGACTTAACCGATGTCGTTGTTTATTCTCGATTCGTTTGCGATGCTGACCTTTTTGCCTTATCCATAACCGCTCTACAAATCTCGATACGAGCTGCGCAACCCCAACCGTTTGACTCAACCGATATCATTTTCGGATCACCCCGTTTGTGTTTGTCTATTGCCTAAATATATCTTTAAAGATCTCCTCATCAGCCTTCTGGCACTCCTTTTTTAGCCGAGCATAGTTCTTTAAAAGTCTTTTTCCATCCTCTGTTAAACGAGACCCATGTCTCTTTTCGGATAGAACGATCTTTTTATTAAAATGCTCTTCTGTGGCCTTAATCTTTCCCCATACTCCCCTATAGGACATTTTCATCAGTTTAGCTGTCTGATTTATTGAGCCTGTTTTTTCAATTAACTCAAAAATCCTCTGCCGACCTTCTCCCATAATCATATTACCATTACTGTCTTCCAGCCATTGTCTTGATTTCAGTCTCACCTTTAGCATGACAGCCTCCAAAAAATAAAATTAGGAGCTTCGCCCCAATTGGAGTATTGGAGTCCCGCCATCAGGAGAGTGATGGGTTCAATTTAATGATTATTGAATATTGACTATTGACAATTGTGAATTGCCAACATCAATATTCAATTCTTACTCCCCAATACTCCAGTACTCCAACATTCCATCATTCCATCATTCCATGTGAACTGCACAAATCAAAAGCCACTAAAAGATCTCTGATTTTGCACCTCGGATAGAAATTCCAAAAAATTAGATTATCTTCCACAAATCGCCACTCTTTGCTGGGTCGTAGCCACCTAATCCTTTAACCCTGTCTCTGAACTCCTTTGAACTGGCAACACTTATAAGTAATTTTATCTTTGGATCTTCCACAAAAGAGGATGGAACTATTAGGTCGTATTGCTCTTTGACAACAGGAATAAAATCCAAATCCAGGGCCCTTGCTGCTGCCATAATTCCCAACCCTGTATCTGCCATCCCATTTAAAATGGCAACCGCAACATTCATATGAGTGTACTCTTCGTCTTCATAACCATTTATATGGGAGGCATCTATCCCCATCTCCTTCAACTTATAGTCAAAAAGGATCCTGGTGCCTGATCCTGGTTGCCTGTTGACAAAGGTTATGCTGTCTCTGATAAGGTCTCCTATCCCTTTTACTCCCTTAGGATTTCCTTTCTGGATAATAAGTCCCTGCTCCCTTATTACCAAATTGAATACATGGACAGGTACTTCTTTTAAGTATTTGTGGATATAGGAGATATTGTATCCACCTGTCTGGGTGTCCAAAAGATGGGAACCGGCAATGTGTGCTGTTCCTTTTTTCAGGGCCAACAATCCTCCAAGACTTCCTACATTTCCAGAGACAATCCTTATGCCATCACTTTTTCTCCTGATCTCATCAGATAGGATATCCAGGGTGATATCGTGGCTTCCCATAATAACTACGGTATTAACAATATCTTCTGGATCTACCAGGAGTTCCGCATCTGTCTCCTCACCAGCCATGATACCTTCTATAAAAGAAGGGGTCCTGATAATACCCTCTGCCTTACTCAGGGTTGTTGTTGATCCGGCCCCCCTGGGAAGAGGTATGGCCACCACCCTTTCCCCTACCTTACCGATATTAACCCTGATAAATTCTTCTACTCCAAGTTTTAAAGGAATATCCCTGGATACAGCTACCGTTACTAACTCTCTTTTTGGTGTTATTGAGCCCTTAAGGCTGTAAAGGAAAGGTCTCACAAATTCATTAAAAGAGATGTATGCAGAAACCGGATACCCTGGTATACCGATTACAGGCTTCCCCTTTACGCTACCAATAATGGTGGGCTTACCAGGCATTATTGTGACACCATGAACAAGTAGTTCCCCGATATCCTCAATTATCTGGGCTGTGTAGTCCTTTTTCCCCGCAGATGAGCCTGCAATAATGATCACCAGATCAGGACCAGAATCTAATGCATTAAGAAGGGCCTCCTTAATCTTTTCGCTTCTATCTTCAACAATATCCTCTACTGCTGGCTCGGCCCCGCATTCCCTGATAAGGCTGGAAAGAACAGAGGAATTAGACTCTATTATCGTACCTTTTTTTAGATCCGATGGATCTGAAAGGGTGGTGAAATTTACCAGCTCGCTACCTGTTGGGATTATAATCACCCTGGGTTTTCTTCTAACCTTTAGATGAAAAATTCCGCCTCCAATCAGGGTTCCAAGGTCAAATGGCCGTATCCTGTGGTTTTGGGGAAATAGTAACTCTGTGGCGACAAAATCCTCTCCAACCTTCCTGACATTCTGCCATGGGAAGGAGGAAGAAAAAATTTCAATCGTTTCATCATCAATCTGGTTGAGCTTTTCAGCCATAATAACAGCATTTTTCCCTTCCGGCATTACCCGCCCAGTATTTATCCATACAGAATCTTGCCCTACTTTTAATCTCTTGGGGTTTCTTTCTGTAGTCCCATATGTGTCTTCAGCCAGGACCGCTATCCCATCCATTGCAGCAGAATGATAAGAAGGTGATGAAATCTTGGCAAATACTGGTTCTGCAGTCACCCTTCCAGGAGACTCATGCACTGGAATCTCTTCTCCTTCGCCTATCGGCTCAGGATTAAACCTTTTAAAAAAGATCTCGAGTGCCTCTTTAGGGTCCCTCATTTTTAGATATATCTTTTGCCTTTCCATTATTTTTAAAACAACCTCACCTTTACCTTTTCTCCCCTATAAAGTCCCTCTGTATTCATATCAATCCTGACAATGCCATCTGCCTCCACCATGGTAGATATAAGCCCACTTTTTCCCAGAATAGGTGTTGCCAGCCACCTACCTTCTATATCTGCAAGTTTTATCCTAATATAGTCCTCTCTCCCACTTGCTGACTCTATATTCCTATCAAGCTCTGCCTCAATAGTATAACTACTATATTCAGCAGGCCTTGAAAGGCCGGAGAGCCTTCCAAAAAGATATCTGAGAAAAACATCAAAGATAATCATGGCAGATGTCGGATGGCCTGGCAGGCCCCATAATGTCTTGTCTCCCCTTCTTGCAATGATCGTCGGCTTACCAGGACTGATAGATACCCCATGGGCCAATATCTCTACACCCTCCAATGAGAGAAATGCATCTAATGTAAAATCTTTTACGCCAACTGAGCTCCCCCCAGAAAGCAGGACAACATCTGCCTGAGATATTCCCTTCCCAATAAGTGACTTCATATCCTCAAATCTATCCCTAACTATACCCATATAGATAGGCTCAACCCCTGATTTAATGCAGAGGCCCCCAATGGTGTAGCTATTTATGTCCCTTATCTGCCCTGCTTTGGGTTTCTGGTTAATATCCACTATCTCTTCTCCAGTAGATATGATAGCTGCCCTGGGTTTAGTAAAGACATCTACCTGGCTGATGCCCAAGGAGGCCAAAATACCAAGATCCTGTGGCCTTAATGGGGTTCCATTATGCAAAATTACCTGCCCTCTTTTTACATCATCATCCGATTGGATCACATTTTCTAATGGGGAAACAGGCCTGCTTATTTCCACAACCCTATCCTCTACCATCTGAGAATATTCTATCATGACCACTGCATCAGCGCCTTCTGGGAGCATACCTCCTGTTGATATCTGGGCACACTCACCTCTCCTGATGCTAAAATCTGGTATCTGACCCATCCTCACTTCTCCAACAATATTGAAAGGGGATGGCAGATTCTCGCTGGCACCAAAGGTATCCTTAGCAGAGAGGGCATATCCATCCATAGTGGATCTTTGAAATCCTGGTAGATCTTCAGTGCATATAATATCTCTTGCCAGAACCCTGCTGTGGGCATCTGTTATATGGACAGATTCAGTCCCTAAAGGTTTAATATCCTTAAGGGATTCAAAGATATCCTCGGCTGTCTTTACCTTGAAGAATGAACGCATGGCCGAAATATGTCATAATTGACATGATTAATCAATAAGAATTTTTAGGAAGATAAAAAAGGAATAACGAGGTTTATTGAATTGACTTTTCTTCAGCCAGTTTTTCTTTACATTTGGCTATATAGACAAGTGTTTTCTTATACTGGCCAAGATCAGGGTAATGTGTGATAAGGTACTCAAAGCGTCTAAGTGCTGCCAGGTAATGACCACCCTTGAAATAGAAATGACCTACATAAAATTCATACTCGGCAAGGTTAATAAGACATGTCCTTATATTTCTCTGGGCCTTTAAGGAAAATGGGTCAGTCGGGAATTCTCTCCTAAGTTTTTCAAACTCTTTTAGAGCCTTTTTTGCACTGGTTTGATCCCGGTCAATGCTATTCATCCTGACAAAGTTACACATACCTTGCTGAAAGATAACATAGGGGATAAATTTATTCTTTGGGTGAAGCCTTTCAAATTCTATGTAAGCCTCCAGGGCCTCCTCAAACTCTTTTCTTTTAAAAAGGGCGTCTGCCAATTTTAATTCTGCGTGAATAGCAAATTTACTGTAAGGATACCTGTCTTTTAGTTGTTGAAAGTACTCGACTGCCTTTTCGTAATCGCCATCTCCAAACTCTGACATACCTTCACTCATCAACTCCTCTGGGGTCTTCTCTGGCTTCTTTCCTCCAAGGCCGAAAAGAGAACAAGCACTAAATAAAAAAATCAAAAGCTGAATAAGAATAAATCTCTTGACTATATAAACCATTCTTTGCTTCATCCTATATTACTATAGCTTACGGTCGGGTGTAAAACCCGACCCTACATCTAAATGTAGGTATGCCACTAACCGTAGGGTGGTATTTTATATGCCACCGTTTTTTACATCAGCTTGAGCATGGCCTTTTCAATATGCGCCTTTCCTACAGCCCCAACAATGGTATCTGCCAATTCCCCATCCTTGAAAAGTAGTATTGTTGGAATTGCCCTGATACCAAAGCGATTAGGGGTCAAGGCATTTTCATCAACATTCATCTTGGCTACCTTAAATTTTCCATCATATTCCTTGGCAAGTTCTTCTATCCAGGGAGCGGTAATAAGGCATGGCTGACACCATGGAGCCCAAAGATCAACCATGGTAGGTAGGTCAGCTTTGATGATTTCATCCTCAAAATTACTGTCATTTACCTGTAACAATTCACTCACCTTCATTCCCCCTTTTTCTCTTGCATTTTAGTTACGAACCTAATATCAACACCCCACTTTGTCAACCGGGAAGTTTTAAATTTTACCTTCCCAGGATTTAAAGAACTGGAAAGTTAGAACTGTTTTAAATTGACTAATGATAATCAATGAACGAAAATAAAGCGATTTATTCCTAAATCAGACTTAGTCAATTCGTAAATCGTTAAATTGGGCCAAAATCTATAGTTAACGACAAAAGAAAGTAGTCATTGCGAGGAACGATAGTGGTTGCGAGGCGGAGCCGAAGCAAACTCGGAGCTGGCAGTCCAGAAAAGCTAAGGGTCATTGCCAAACATCAAGCCAAAAGGGATTCCTCGCTGGGCTCGGAACAGGCTCCGCAATCCCATGAGATTGCTTCGCTGCGCTCGCAATGACAGGCCATCAAATATCAACTTATTTAAGTCGTTCACTATAATAATACCAATTCATCAGGCGACACCATGGTATAATTTAATAGTATAGGAAATCCTATTTTTTAGACAGGATAGACGGGATGTTCAGGACCTGCCTGCCGGCAGGCAGGTATAAAGAAAATAAGAAAATCTTGTTAATCGTGCCTGTCGAGAGCCTCTAGGTCGAACGAGTAATTCTGTCAAAAAAGTTCCGCCGAAGGCGGCTAAGTTCTAAAAAGTCTTTTGCGAGAACATTAAGCTTAAGGAACCCAAGAAACCCAATAAACACAATGAACCAAACAAACACCACAAAAGGGTTTACCCTCATTGAACTGACAGTAGTCGTTTTCTTGATTGGTGTAATGCTTGCTGTGAGTATCCCCAGGTTTCGATATTCCCTAATAACCGATAGCCTCAAGTCCACGACACGGAGGATTGTTGGTCTTGTCAAGGGTTTGAGAAACGAGGCGATTCGAGAGCAAAAAATCTATCTCCTCCATTTTGATATCGGATCAAATCAAATTTGGATTGACTCTGATACCATAACCGAAGAAGAACGTGAGATGGCTCAGGAAAAGGCCTTCCATCTGCCCCCGGGTGTTCAGATTCTGGATGTTTGGACCAAAAGGAAGGGAAAGAGGGTAGATGGAGATATAGTTATCCGGTTTAGCAAGAAAGGGTATATCGAGCAGACAGTGATCCATCTTGGGGCAGAGGACGGCAGGGAATTTACTTTATTCTTAAGCCCATTTCTTGGAAAGATAAAGAGCTACGATAAATATGTGGATATTGGAATTTTATAAAA
>JAUWZV010000045.1 GCA_030615105.1 Desulfobacteraceae bacterium | reverse complement strand
GATGGTTATGCCTGGTGATAATGTCTCTCTGGAGATAAATTTGATAACCCCAATAGCCATGGAAAAGGAGCTCCGCTTTGCTATCCGGGAAGGTGGTAAGACGGTTGGTGCTGGGGTAATAAGTGATATAATAGAGTAGAGAAAGCTGTTATGAATAATCAGAAGATCCGGATTCGCCTTAAGGCCTATGACCATAAACTCTTAGATCAATCTGTCTCCGAGATTGTGGATACTGCTAAGGGAACCGGGGCAAAGGTTGCCGGCCCAATACCGCTTCCGACAGAGATTAGTAAGTATTGTGTTTTAAGATCGCCACACGTGGATAAAAAATCGAGAGAACAGTTTGAGATAAGGACTCATAAGAGGTTGATAGATATTTTGGAACCTACTCAGCAGACAGTGGATGCCCTCATGAAATTGGATCTTGCCGCTGGTGTAGATGTGGAGATAAAGCTTTAGGGGAAAAGTAGAAGATGGCCAGAGGTATTTTGGGAAAGAAGATTGGTATGACACGTGTTTTTCGTGAAAATGGGGAGTCTATACCGGTCTCTGTGCTGGAGGTTGGCCCATGTTATGTCACTCAGATTAAGAGGATCGAGAAAGAGGGGTATAATGCTATTCAGATAGGCTTTCAGCCAAAAAAAGATAAACGGCTAAATAAGCCTCTATTGGGTCATTTTAAGGCAGCAGGAAAAGGTGGCTCTGCATTTTTACAGGAGATAAGAATAGATGATGTTGATTCATTTAAACTTGGACAGGAGATAAATTCAGAGATATTCAATGTTGGGGATTTAGTAGCTGTTAGAGGTATTAGCAAAGGAAAGGGTTTCACCGGAGTTGTTAAAAGATGGGGGTTTAGTGGAGGAGATACAAGTCACGGTTCTCGTTCCCACAGGGTTCCGGGTTCAATTGGCGCCAGTGCAACCCCAAGCAGGGTGATGAAAGGGAAGAAGCTTCCTGGCAGGATGGGTAATAAAAAAATTACAGTTAAGAATTTAAAGGTGGTTGATGTAGTAAAGGAAAAGAACTTAATTTTAGTAAAAGGTTCAGTCCCTGGTAGCAGGGGGAGCCTTTTAGAGGTAAAAATTAGCAATTAACAATTTTCAATTGTCAATTATAAAATTCGGAGCGAAGCGACAGTGGCCCTTATAGATGTATATAATTTAAAAGGAGAGAAGATTTTTCAGCGAGATATAAGGGATGAGATCTTCAATGTTTCTATCAGAGAAGATATACTTCATCAAGTGGCAAGGGGCCAGTTGGCCAGTTTTCGTTCTGGTAGCGCTTCGACTAAAAATAGATCTAAGGTAAGGGCCAGCGGTAAAAAACTATGGCGGCAGAAAGGGACGGGTAGGGCCAGGGTAGGAGCGGCATCTTCTCCCTTGAGGAGGGGTGGAGGGGTAACTTTTGGGCCCATGCCAAGAGATTATTCATTTAAGATTAATAAAAAGATAAGAAAGGCGGCCTTAAGGATGGCTTTGGCCGATAAATTCAAGACAGGTCAACTCATTGTAGTTGACAACTTCCATCTCGAGGAGATAAACACAGGGAAATTTTTTGAGATTATAAAGAACTTTGATTCAAATAATGTTCTTATCGTTACGGAAAGGGAAGATGAGAACCTTGAAAAGTCTTCCAGAAATATTAGAACGGTTAAACTCTTAAGGGCTGAAGGAATAAACGTATATGATATTTTAAGTCATGAATATCTTTTATTTGTTGAAGGAGCTTTAGGGATAGTTGAGGAGGCCCTCACTTAGCGATGGATCTTTATCAGATAATTAAAAGACCTCTGATAACAGAGAAAGGTACAAGACAAAAGGAACAAGTGAATCAACTTATATTCGAGGTGGACAGACGAGCCAACAAGATATTGGTTAGGAATGCCATTGAAAACATATTCAAGGTTAAGGTTTTAAGTGTAAGGCTGATGAATGTGAAAGGCAAGGAACGCAGGGTAGGAAGGAATGTGGGAAGAAAGGCAGACTGGAAAAAGGCGATTGTAAGACTTGCTCCAGGTGAGAGTATCGAATTTTTTGAGGGGGTTTAGGGATTGAAGATTGAAAAATGGAAGTAAAGTAAAAAATTTCCATTTAATGTTAAAAGTTTCAAGCCCGCCCTGGTGCGACTTCCATGTATTATGCTGATGGGATAATAATATTTATAAGCGCAAGCTGTTGCAATAAATCAAGCAAACCAGGTCTGGGCCAGGGTTTCCAGTTTTAAATTTCAAAATGGTATAGATATGGCGCTTAAAAAAAATAATCCAACCTCACCTGGAAGGCGATTTCAGACAATATCGACTTTTGAAGAGATTACAAAAAATAAGCCAGAAAAGAGCTTATTGAAGCCAATAAAAAAGTCTGGCGGCAGGAATTCTAAAGGCCGGATTACTGTCAGACATAGGGGAGGAGGTCACAAGAGGAGATATAGGGTTATTGATTTTAAAAGACGAAGAGATAATCTTCCGGCTACAGTAGTTACAATAGAATACGACCCTAATAGGTCGGCAAGGATTGCTCTCCTTCACTATTTAGATGGAGAGAAGTCTTATATATTGGCACCAGACAAATTAAATGTTGGTGATAGGGTAGAATCTGGAGCGGACGTTGAGATCAAGATAGGCAATTCTATGCCTTTACGCAATATTCCCATAGGTACGCATATACACAATATAGAATTACATATAGGTCATGGTGGACAGATAGCAAGAAGCGCGGGGGGATATGCCCAATTGATGGCAAAAGAAGGGAAGTACGCACAAGTGAAGCTCCCTTCAGGTGAGGTAAGAATGATATTGCTGGATTGCCGGGCAGCAATTGGGGAGATAGGAAATTTAGATCATGAAAATATTTCTCTCGGTAAGGCGGGGAGATCAAGGCGTTTAGGGAAAAGGCCTCATGTAAGAGGTGTAGCCATGAACCCGGTTGACCATCCACTTGGAGGTGGAGAAGGTAAATCATCAGGAGGTAGGCATCCAGTGACACCCTGGGGTGTGCCTACTAAAGGCTATAGGACAAGGCGAAATAAGATGAGCGACAAATTGATTATTAAAAGAAGGAAATAGGAAAGGAGAAAGGGTTGCCACGCTCAGTAAAGAAAGGACCTTTTGTGGATGAGAGTTTAATGAAAAAGGTAAATAGGGTTAGGCAGGAGAACACTCATCAGGTTATCAAGACGTGGTCGAGGCGGTCTACCATATTACCGGAGTTTATTGGTCTGACTTTTGCTGTGCATAACGGGAAGAAATTCTTTCCGGTATTTATCACCGAAGATATGGTAGGGCATAAATTAGGTGAGTTTTCGCCAACAAGAATATTCTACAGCCATGCTGGGGGCGATAAAAAATCACGTTTGAAAGGGAAGAAGAAATAAGTTGTCATTTGTCAGTGGTCAGCAGTCAGTTGTATTTATATTTTTAAGCACTTAGGTGAAATATAATAATATTTATCATTATGGAAGTTAAGGCTATTGCTAAATATATGCGAATATCTCCCAGGAAGGTTAGATTACTTATGAAGGAGATAAAGGGAAAAAAGGTTGAAGAGGCACTTAACTTATTAGCCTTTGCTCCACAAAGAGGGGCCCCTATTCTACGTAAGTTGATCAATTCCGCTGTTGCCAATGCCAGCCAATATCCTGATATTGATGTGGATAATTTGTTTATTAAGCATATATTTGCTGATGAAGGGCCAACCCTAAAAAGATTTAGGCCAAGGGCCATGGGTCGGGCAACAAGGATAAGAAAGAGGAGCAGCCACTTGACGGTTATAATTAATGAGAGATAACCCTGTAAAAAATGTCTAAAGTCCGTAAAGTGAGCTAAAGTGCCTAAAGTTACCGGATATAACTTACAAATTTCAACTTAACTGATTAAAGGAGGTTTTAGTGGGCCAAAAGGTACATCCAGTCGGATTGAGATTAGGCATTAATAGGACTTGGAATAGCAGATGGTTTGCTGGTTCAGATTTTGCGTCACTTGTAATAGAAGACAATGAGATTCGGAGATTTTTAAAAAAGCGGCTTTATCAGGCTGGTGTATCCAGGATAGAAATTGAGAGGGCTGCTAATAAAGTGAAGCTTAGGATTTACACATCGAGACCCGGGATTATAATAGGTAAGAGAGGGGCAGAGATAGAAAATTTAAAGAAGGAAATTGAAACTAAAATAAAACGGGAGGTCTTTATTGATATTAAAGAGGTAAGAAGGCCGGAATTGGAAGCCCAATTGGTCGCAGAGAATATAGCTATACAATTGGTTCGCCGGGTGGCCTTTCGCAGAGCCATGAAGAAGGGTATTAATTCGGCCGTGAGATTTGGTGCTAAAGGTATAAAGATTTCCTGTAGTGGTAGGTTAGGCGGTGCAGAGATGGCCAGGAGAGAATGGTACAGAGAGGGTAGGGTACCATTGCATACCTTACGGGCAGATATAGACTATGGATTTGTTGAAGCCTTTACAACTTATGGAGTAATAGGAGTAAAGGTAATCATCTTTAAAGGTGAAATTTGGCCTAATAAAGGGGAATAGAAAGGGCGAGTTATGTTAGGCCCAAAAAAGGTTAAACATAAAGTTGTACAAAAAGGGCGAATGAGAAGGAAGGCCTATAGAGGTTCAGATCTTGAATTTGGTGATTTTGGCCTTCAGGCAAAAGAATGCGGTCTTATGACTGCCAGGCAGATAGAGGCTGCCAGGATAGCAATAACAAGACATGTCAAGAAGGGTGGCAAGATATGGATAAGGGTTTTCCCGGATAAGCCGACATTTAAGAAGCCTGCTGAAACAAGGATGGGAAAGGGTAAGGGTAATTTTGAAGCCTGGGTAGCAGTAATAAAACCTGGCAGGATTTTATACGAGATAGAAGGTGTTGATAGAGAGGTAGCTAAGGAGGCATTTCGGTTGGCTGGTTATAAATTACCCTTTGCTACTAAATTTTTAAGTAGGAGTTATTAACACCGTGAAGGCACAGGAGTTACGGGAATTGAGTATCCAAGAGTTAATTGAGCGGGAGAAGGAGTTGGCAAGGGAGTTGTTTAACCTTAGATTCCAGATGGCAACAGGCCAGTTAAGTAACCATACCGTTGTAGGGAAGACAAAAAAGGACATTGCCCGGGTTAAAACTGTGTTGAAAGAGAGGGATGCCATAAAAGATGAGGCTGGGGCATAGCATGGAGAGACGGGGTAAAAGAAAAGAGGTGACAGGTGTTGTTTTAAATAACAATGTGGATAAGACCGTCAAGGTGTTGGTTGAACGATTGGCCAAGCATAAGAAATATAAAAAGTACATAAGGTACCGGAAAAAATATATGGTACATGATCCCCATAATAGATGTCAGACAGGTGATAAAGTCAGAATAATTGAAAGTCGCCCAATAAGTAAGTTGAAGAGATGGAGGGTATTAGAGATTCTGGATCAGAAAAGTGCCTAAATTTATGAGTGCTCCGCCGCAGGCGGACTAAAGTTAAAAATAGGTTAGCTGGAATTACGGATTTAGTAATTAATAGAATTAGAGCCCAATTCACGATTAATAAAGAGCTTCTTTTGGCTCATATAGATTGTTATCTCTGGAAAAAAACCCGGTTGTCTGTTCAAATTTTAGGCACTTTAGGCACTTTAAACTTTAGCTCACTTGGAATTATTACTATGATACAGGCTGAGACAATATTGAATGTGGCTGATAATTCAGGCGCCAAGAAACTGTACTGCATAAAGGTGCTTGGTGGGACAAGGAGAAAATATGCCAGGGTGGGAGATGTTATTGTAGTATCAGTTAGAGAGTCTTTGCCTCACAGCAAGGTGAAAAAGGGTGATGTTTTAAGGGCGGTTATAGTCAGGACAGCTAAGGAGATCAGGCGAGAGGATGGCTCTTATATAAAATTTGACGATAACTCAGCTGTATTAATCAGTCAACAAAATGAACCGATTGGAACACGGATTTTTGGTCCTGTGGCCAGGGAGCTGAGGGCAAAAAAATTTATGAAAATTATCTCTCTTGCGCCTGAGGTACTTTAATCAATCTTAAGATTATACATTATGGCTAAAAAGCAGTCTCACATAAGAAAGAATGATAAGGTAATGGTGATCGCTGGGAAAGAAAAAGGAAAGATCGGCACGATCTTGAAGATGATCCCCCAAAAAGAAAAGGCTGTAGTAGAAAAACTAAATATGGTCAAAAGGCATACAAAAGCTGGCCCTAAAACTGCTAAAGGGGGGATTATTGAGAAAGAGGCCCCAATTCATATATCTAATCTGATGCTGGTCTGTGGAAAATGTGCCGAGGAAACAAGGGTGGGCAAAAAGTTGCTTGAAGATGGTAGTAAGGTCAGGTTTTGCAAAAAGTGTGGAGAGATTTTAGATAAGTAAATTATGTCTCGATTAAGGGAAAAATATTTGAGAGAAATTGTGCCTTCTATGACCAAAGAGTTTGGTTATCAAAGCATCATGGAGGTACCAAGGCTTGAAAAGGTGGTTCTAAACATGGGTCTTGGTGAGGCAATACATAATATTAAGGTACTGGATTCAGCTGTAGAGGAACTAGCAATTATTGGTGCACAGAGGCCTGTTATTACAAGGGCTAAGAGGTCCATTGCCAGCTTTAAGGTTAGGGAAGGAATGCCTATAGGATGTATGGTTACATTAAGAAGGGAGAGGATGTATTATTTTTTAGATAAGCTTTTTAATGTAGCCCTTCCCAGGCTTAGAGATTTTCGAGGTTTATCAGATAAGGCATTTGATGGACGTGGTAATTATACATTAGGCATCAAGGAGCAGATTATCTTTCCTGAAATCAATTATGATAAGATTGACAGGGTCAAGGGGCTTAATATTACTATTGTTACTACTGCCAAGACAGATGCAGAAGGTCGTTTTCTGCTTGAGAAGATGGGATTGTTATTTCGGAAGTGAGAAGGGGGTTGGTTTGGCGAGAAAATCTTTGATTGCAAAGGCAAAGAAAAAGCAAAAATTTTCCTCTCGTAAGTATAATAGGTGCCCTATTTGTGGCAGAAGTAGGGGTTTTTTAAGAAAATTTGGCATTTGCAGGATTTGTTTTAGAAGCTTGGCCTTAAAAGGTGATATACCAGGTGTTGTTAAATCGAGTTGGTAGATTGAGTAATAATGGAGATGCATAATGACGATGACTGACCCTATTGCGGATATGCTAACGAGGATTAGAAATGCGATTATACCTTCATATGATAAAGCAGAAGTTCCATGCTCCAATATTAAAATTAATGTAGTTAAGATATTAGAGAGTGAAGGATATATAAGGAATTACAAGATAATTAAAGATAACAAGCAATCTATTATAGTAATTTATTTAAAGTATAACGAGGATAAGAGCCCTGTTATTAAAGGTTTAAAAATGGTAAGTAAGCCAAGCTGCAGAGTATATTCAAGCTGCAAGAAGATCCCCAGAGTGTTAAATGGTTTTGGCATCAATATCATTTCAACCTCTAAGGGAGTAATAACTGATAGAGAGGCAAGAAAAATGGGGATAGGTGGGGAGATTATTTGCTCGGTTTGGTAATTAGGACGCAGATTCTCGCAGATATCCGCAGAAAACTATATATTTAAAATCTTGATAATCAGCGTAAATCTGCGTCTAAAAGTAATTTCCGATACAATAAATTAATAGGGCATATAGGATGTCAAGGGTAGGTAGAAAGGCAATCGTTGTTCCAAAAGAGGTAGATCTTAGGTTTGATGGAGAAGTGTTATCTGTGAAAGGGCCTAAGGGAGAATTAAGGCGCTCTATTAATTCTAAAATAAAGTTAAGTATCAATAGTTCACAGATATCGTTATCAATTTCTGATAACTCGAAAGAATCTAAATCACTTTTTGGTCTTTTTCGCTCTTTGATAGCCAATATGGTTATAGGTGTTACCGATGGATTTAAGAAGACCCTTGAGATAATCGGTGTAGGGTATAAAGTTGAACTTTCAGGTAATCAATTAGTATTTAATCTGGGTTATTCACATCCTATTAAATATGATATCCCAAAAGGAATAGAGATCCAGCTTGAGCAAAAGAATAAGTTAGTTTTGACTGCGTTAGATAAAGAACTTTTAGGGATTACAGCAGCTAAGATTAGAAGTTTTAGGGCCCCAGAGCCGTACAAAGGAAAAGGGGTCAAATATCTGGAAGAAAGGGTTAGACGAAAAGCGGGAAAGACAGGGGCAAAAACATAAAACAGTTTCTTGAGTTCGTTGGGTTTCTTGTGTTTATTGTGTTAACACACTATGAATCCAACAAACTCAAACTAATTGAGGGATTAAAGATAGCAGGCAATAAGCGGTAGGGGCCAACGAGTAGCCAGCACCAAGCAATCAGCAACTCAAGAGACTCAACAAACACAATAAACTCAGCAAACACAATAAATGATCTCTTCTAAAGACAAAAAAGACAATAGGTTGAAAAGGAAAAAGAGGGTAAGAAAGAAAATAAAAGGGACACCCGAAAGACCACGTTTGACTGTTTTCAAGTCAGCGAGGCATATATATGCTCAAATCATAGACGACAGCATTGGGGGAACCCTGGTAGCAGCATCAACAGTTTCTAAGGATTTGAAGTCAAAGAATCAAGGTATAAGCGGTAACATAAAAGGTGCGATATTGGTTGGTGGGACCATTGGAAAGAAGGGGATAGAAAAGGGTATCAAGGAGATTGTTTTTGACAGAAATGGCTTTCTTTATCACGGGAGGGTTAAAGCACTTGCTGATGCTGCCAGAGAGAATGGTCTAAAGTTTTAGTTACTCGAAACTTGATAGTATAGGAATTTCCTTTTTAAGTCCTTGTAGGGGCGGCATTTATGACGCCCGTCATTGCGGGTTCGATAAATCGAACCCCTACAGGTCCGCACCGAAGGTGCGATATGTTCAAACTGGATAGATGAAATAAACCAACCATTTAGATGTAAGAGTTATCAAGTTTCAAATTAATAGGAGAAGTAATTGATTAAAGAAGATGAAGATGCACAATTAATCGAGAAGGTTGTCTATATTAATAGGGTTGCAAAGGTTGTTAAAGGGGGCCGCAGGTTTTCCTTCAGCGCTATAGTAGTTGTTGGTGATGGTAAAGGCATGGTGGGTGCTGGACTTGGAAAGGCAAATGAAGTGCCAGAGGCTATAAGAAAGGGAGGGGAAAGCGCTAAAAAGGATATGATACCGGTTTCACTTTTAAAGGATTCCATTCCTTATGAGGTAATCGGGGCCTGTGGTTCGAGTTCTGTTCTGCTTAAGCCGGCTCGCCCTGGAACTGGTATTATAGCTGGAGGAGCTGTTAGGGCAGTGTTAGAGGCGGCCGGAGTAAGGAATGTTGTTAGCAAATGCTTACGTTCTCATAATCCCCATAATTTGGTTAAGGCTACCCTTAATGGGCTAATGTCTTTGAGAGCCCCAGAGGAAATAGCAAGGTCAAGGGGGAAGACTGTAGAGGAAATTTTGACCTGAGCAATGATGGATTTACCCTGTTAGAATGCCCCGTGGGGAAGCAATGGGATGGTATCCAAAATATTATTCCGCTTTTTTACACGGGATATGATGCCCCGTGAGAAATCTAACAGGGTTTACAGGAGACTATATGAAGTTGCATGAATTGATGACACCGAAGGGCTCTAGGAAAAAGAGAAAAAGAATTGGAAGGGGAGCAGGCTCAGGAAGTGGGAAAACCGCTGGTAGGGGGACAAAAGGGCAAAACTCACGTTCTGGTGGAGGAGTCTCTTTAGGATTTGAAGGGGGGCAAATGCCCTTACACAGAAGAATTCCAAAAAGGGGCTTTACAAATATTTTTAAGAAACATTATGAGATCATTAATATAAAGGATCTTAAACATTTTGACTCAGGTGAGATTATAGACAGAAACACTTTTCTCAAGGTCGGTTTGCTAAAAAAGGCTAAGGCAGTAAAACTTTTGGGAGAAGGGGATATATCCTACCCTTTAAACATAAAGGTTGATAAAGTCAGCCAGGCTGCAAAAGAAAAGATTGAATCTGCTGGTGGTAAGGTAGAGATAGGTTAAAAATGATAGGTGGATTTCAAAATATAACAAAGATCCCTGAACTTAAAAAAAGGATAATTTTTACCCTTTTAATGCTGGCGGTTTACAGGCTTGGGTGTCACATCCCAACACCTGGTATTGATTCAGCAGCTTTGGCCGCCTTCTTCACTGAAAGAGCTGGTACCTTGTTTGGTCTCTTTGATATGTTTTCAGGCGGGGCTTTACGTAGGCTGTCGGTTATGGCCTTAGGAATAATGCCTTACATAAGTGCGGCTATTATTCTTGAGCTTCTCACAGTAGTTGTTCCCCATTTGGAAAAATTGAAAAAGGAGGGAGAAGCCGGGCGAAAAAAGATTACAAGGTATACACGCTATGGAACTGTAATGCTTAGTCTCATACAAGGTCTTGGCATATCGGTAGGTCTGGAAAGCATGACAAGCCCTTCAGGCGCTTTGATTGTTCCGTTAGGAGGTTGGGGCTTTAGGCTTATGACCATGATAACTTTAGCTGCCGGTACAACTTTTTTAATGTGGCTCGGCGAGCAGATAACAGAGAGGGGTATTGGAAATGGTATCTCCCTCATCATTTTTTCTGGGATAGTGGCCGGGTTACCCTTAGCTGCTGGCAATTCATTTCGCTTGATGGGCACTGGAGAGATGAGTCCTTTTTTTGGACTTCTTTTAGTTGTTTTTATGATAGCCATTGTTGGGGCTATTATTTTCGTTGAAAGAGGTCAGAGACGGATACCAGTCCAGTACGCAAAAAGGATTATAGGCAGAAAGATGTATGGGGGGCAGAGCACGCATCTTCCATTAAAGATTAATACTGCAGGTGTTATCCCCCCGATATTTGCCTCTTCCATTATTATGTTTCCAGCTACAATAGCAGGCTTCTTAAATGTGAAGCAGATTGGATGGCTTGAATTCATTGTGAGTTCCCTGGCACCAGGTAGGCCTATTTATTCCTTAATTTATGTAGGTTTTATAATTTTCTTTTGTTATTTTTACACTGCCATTCATTTCAATCCTGTGGAGGTTGCAGATAATATGAAAAAGTATGGTGGATTTATCCCAGGTATTAGGCCTGGTAAAAGTACGGCGGAATATATTGACCGGGTACTCACAAGGATAACATTTAGTGGAGCCATTTACGTTTCTATTATCTGTATTTTGCCTGAAATCTTAATATATAGACTAAATGTTCCCTTTTATTTTGGGGGAACAGCCCTTTTGATTGTGGTTGGTGTAGGCATGGATACTATCACCCAGATAGAGAGTCATTTGTTGACCAGGCATTACGAGGGTTTTATGAAAAGGGGTTTAGGTAGGGTTAGATAGATTATGAAGGTTAGGTCATCTATAAAGAAGAGATGCAAGAATTGCAAGATAGTTAAAAGGAAGGGTGTGCTTAGGGTAATCTGTGATAATCCTCGGCATAAACAGAGACAGGGATAGGTGGCTAAGAGTTAGAAAGCAAATCCAAATATCAAAATCCAAATGCTTCCGTATTCCGAAACTCGGAATTCGGAAACCAAAATATATTTTGGTTTTGGGGAGCGATTTAATGGTTTTGGATTTAGAACACCTGCCCGCCATCGCGAACTCAGGCCCTGCCCGACGGACGGCAGGCGGGGAGGCGGGAGGGTTTGAGTTTTGAAATTGTTTAGGCCTGCCCTGGCGCGACGTTGCTCAAACATAATGTGGTCATTGGAGTATTTTGCACGTGAATTCTATATACATATACCTTGAAAGCCAGGTCTGGGCCAGGGGTTTAGGAATTAGGATTTATGATTTTATAAGGAGAAGGTAGTGGCCAGGATTGCTGGTGTTGATTTGCCAAAGAGAAAGAGGATCGAGATAGCTCTGACCTATATTTATGGCATAGGTAGAAGCAATTCTCAGAAGATTTTGCAGAGGGCGGGAGTAGACCTTGATGCCAAATCAGATCAACTTAGTGAAGAGGATGTGACAAGAATCAGAAAGATTATTGATGAATCCTTTAAGGTTGAGGGAGATCTGAGACGGGAAGTATCTATGGATATAAAACGCCTGATGGATATGGGATGTTATAGGGGATTAAGGCATAGAAAGGGTCTTCCACTAAGAGGGCAGAGAACTCATACAAATGCAAGAACAAGGAAGGGCCCGAGAAGGATCATTGGAAGACGTAAGAGATAGATAGCTGGGGGGATAATGGCCAAGGAGACAGGGAAGGTTAGCAAAAGCAAAAAAGAGAAGAAGATTGTAGTTAACGGGATTGTTCATATTCAGTCTACCTTTAATAATACTATTATTACAATCACCGATATGAGTGGTAATGTTATAGCCTCATCGAGTCCGGGCCAGGTAGGCTTTAAAGGTTCCAGGAAAAGCACTCCCTTTGCTGCCCAGTTGGCAGCACAGAATGCATTAAGGAAGGCAATGGGAATGGGGTTAAAAACTGCCGAGGTTCGGGTTAAGGGTCCTGGAGTCGGAAGGGAGGCAGCCTTAAGGGCATTACAGATGGACGGTTTTTCGGTTACCATGATTAGGGATGTGACCCCCATTCCACATAATGGTTGCAGGCCCCCAAAGAGGAGAAGGGTGTAGAGATGGGTATAAGGAGGGAAGATATTGGCTCGATATGTTGAGGCTGCATGCCGGTTGTGCAGGCGGGAAAATCTTAAACTATTTTTAAAAGGTGATAGGTGCTATACTGACAAGTGTGCCTTTGAACGACGTTCTTATGCTCCAGGTCAACATGGACAGAGGAGGGGCAGAAAGATCTCCGATTATGGGATACAATTAAGAGAAAAACAAAAAGTAAAGAGAATTTATGGGGTATTAGAAAAACAGTTTCGCAGGTATTATAGCAAAGCTGATAGGCAAAAGGGCATTACAGGTACAAACCTGTTGATTTTATTAGAACGTCGATTGGACAACATTGTATATCGCATAGGATTTGCCTCCTCGAGGGATCAGGCAAGGCAGATGGTTAGACATAATCATTTCACTGTGAACGGGAGGAAGGTTAATATACCTTCTTACCAGGTGAAGATTGGGGACGTTATAGAGGTGAAAGAGAAAAGTCAGAAGATCCCTGTAATTTTGGAGGCAAGGGAGACAGTGGTCAGACGAGAGATACATACATGGTTAGAGGTTGATGGAGGTAATTTTCGTGGTATAGTTAAGGCCTTTCCCAATCGTGAAGAGTTGACCATGCCCATTAATGAGCAACTTATAGTTGAGCTTTACTCCAAGTAAGTGAGCTAAAATGCCTAAAGTACTTAAAGTGCCTAAAGTTCAGACTACTCGAAATTTGGATTTGGCCATTTTTAGAAAATCGTTAAGTACATAATAACAGCTACTTAACTGCATTTTGTAGGCGTTCATAGGTTCAGGGTTCAGAGGTTCAGGGTTGGCTGAAAATCTGAAACCTGGATTCGTATGCTATGAGTTGAATTCCAGGACGCATATGATTATGCCGGACGCACACGTGCTGCCATTCGGGGTTTCATCAAGTACCTGTCGGCCTATGAGCAAGGTCAACGAAGGAAAAGAAAGTTAACCTTGAACGGTGAACTCTGAACCTGTGAACGCCTAAGATTTATTTTTGTACCTCTATTGGGAAAAAGTAAATGTTTTCCTTAACCTTAGGCACTTTAGAGCACTTTAGTTCACTTTAGGCACTTTAGTTCACTTTAGGCACTTTCGATGAGGTAATTTATATTTATGAAAAAGCTGTATCAAAAAAATTGGAGAGATTTAATAAAACCTAAAATGGTAGAGATTGATGCCGAAACATTCACTGACTTCTATGGGAAATTTGTTTGTGAGCCACTGGAGAGGGGTTTCGGGATAACTCTCGGTAATTCTTTAAGACGAATTCTCTTGTCTTCCCTGCAGGGGGTAGCAATTGTTTCAGTAAAATTTGATGGTATACCTCACGAATTTACTACTATCCCTGGCATAAAAGAAGATGTAACTGATATCATATTGAATTTGAAGGAAGTAAATTTTAGAGTTGTTGAAGATGAAGAAAAAGAAGAAGGAGAAGAAGAAGAGGAGGAAATCAAGGCCTTTCTGGATAAAAAGGGGGAGGAGGTGGTAAAGGCTGGCGATATCGAAACTCACGGGAATCTGGAAATAATGAATCCAGATCAACATATAGCCACTCTGAATAAGGATGCTGTTCTGCATGCGGAAATGTTGGTTAAGTCTGGTAGAGGATATGTTCCTGCAGAAAAAAATGTAGAAGAAGATCAACAAATTGGATTAATATCTATAGATGCTCTTTTTTCACCGATCAGGAGAGTTAGCTATGTAGTTGGTAATGCAAGGGTAGGGCAGCGAACTGATTATGATAGATTGACCTTAGAGATCTGGACAGATGGAACGGTGAATCCACAAGATGCATTAGCCTTTGCTGCAAAGATTTTAAAGGAACAGGCTACACCTTTTATTAATTTTGAGGAAGAGCCGGAAGAAGAAATAGAAAAAGAGGAAAAAGAAGAGGAAGAGAAGATAAATGAAAATCTTTTTAGGTCTGTAGGTGAGCTTGAACTCTCAGTGCGGTCATCTAATTGTCTAAGGAATGCTAATATAAACTATATTTATGAGTTGGTTCAGAAGACAGAAAGTGAAATGCTAAAGACCAAGAATTTTGGAAGAAAGTCCCTGAACGAGATAAAGAAAATCTTGGAGGAAATGGATCTTCAGTTTGGCATGGAACTGGAAAATTTCCCCTTTCCCAAGCAGGAGGAAGAGGAAGCAGAGGAAGAGAGTAAAGAGGATCAAGATCAATGAGGCACAGAAAGGCAGGGAAAAAGCTGGGTCGTAACTCAAGTCATCGAAGGGCCATTTTAAGAAACTTGGCTACTTCTCTTTTTCAGCATGAGGAGATTTCAACAACACATGCAAAGGCCAAGGCGTTGCGGCCTATTGCTGAGAAGATGATTACCCTTGCCAAAAAAGGGGATCTTCATGCAAGACGCCAGGTACTTTCCTATATTATGGATAAATCTGTTACCCATAAATTGTTTGATCAGACGAAGGATCGTTTTTTGGATCGACAGGGTGGCTATACCAGGATTTTAAAGACAGGCCATAGGACTGGTGATGGTGCACCTTTAGCAATTATCCAGTTATTATCTGTAAGTGATGGGGAAAAGTCAGAAAAAACAATTAAAAAGGGCATAGGTGGTGAAAAAAAGATTCCTGAGAAGGTTTCAGATAAAAAGGGTGCCTCCAAAGGAAAAAAGTGAATTTCTGAGGATGAACAGGAGAAGGTAGAGAAATCATAAAACGAAGAATGTTGAGCAGAAGAGAGAAAAGATTGAAGCTCAAAAGAATAATCAATATTTTTTTAAGAAAAACCCCCTTTCTAATTTTTTTAGGAAGGGGGTTTTTTCAGATAGGCCTATTTTCTCATTACTCGTATCTGTTTGCTCATTTCTCGCTTTTAAGTAAAGGAAAAAAATTTTAGGCATTTATAACCCTGGCCCAGTCCTGGGCTATAGGCTTAACATGGTGACTCCAAAACCCGCTGTCTTACATACTTAGTAGGCTGACTGAAGACCATAGCGCCAGGGCGGGCTTTAGTTCACCCTGGCCCAGACCCGCCTGCCGGATGGCGGGCAGGCCTGGGCTATAATTTTAATAGGTTGATAAGAGCACATAGCACCTTATAATCTTAATAGTTTGATTTAAGCACGTCGCGCCCCTGGCCCAGACCTGATTATCTGGCCATATGCTTGCATACATTGGATATGCGCCAGGGCGGGCTTTAGGCACTTTTATATAAATGTATAGATTTAATCATAAAGACTTATTGGGAATGGATCAACTATCAGTTAGTGATATAAACATGATCCTGGATACTGCTGATTCGTTGATGGAGATCTCCTCCAGAGATATTAAAAAGGTTCCGACATTAAGGGGTAAAAGTATTGTCAATTTTTTTTATGAACCGAGCACCAGAACAAAGGCATCTTTTGAAATGGCTGCTAAGAGACTCAGTGCAGACACTTTAAGTCTTTCAGCAACTGACAGCAGTATGGTAAAGGGGGAGACGCTTATAGATACTGCCCGGAACCTTCAGGCAATGAATCCGGATATTATTATCCTGAGACATTCTTCAAGTGGCGCCCCTCATCTTTTAGCCAGATATGTGGATGCAGGGATAATAAACGCAGGAGATGGAATGCATGAGCATCCCACTCAAGCATTACTGGATCTGTTTACAATCAGGAAAAAGAAGGGCAGGATAAAAGGATTAAAGGTTGTTATAATTGGTGACATAGCTCACAGCAGGGTAGCAAGGTCTGATATAATAGGCCTAAGGAAAATGGGTGCTGAAGTGACAGTATCAGGTCCGCCAACCATGATTCCAGTTGATGCCGAATCATTAGGAGTAAAAGTGGTCTTAGACCCTGCAAAGGCAATAAAGGGCAAGGATGTTATCATGGTGCTGCGGATTCAACTCGAAAGGCAGGGTAGAATACTATTTCCAAGCCTGCGGGAGTATTCCATTTTTTTTGGTTTAAATCAGGAGCTAATAAGAAGGGCGAAAAAGGATGTAATTATAATGCATCCAGGCCCCATTAACAGAGGTGTTGAGATAACAGGAGATTTGGCAGATGGCCCCTTTTCTGTGATCCTTGATCAGGTGAGCAATGGTGTGGCTATAAGAATGGCCCTTCTTTATCTATTAATTGGAGGGGGATAATTACTCAATATCCTTTGGGATTTGAGTAATTAAATGTAAAATGCAAAATTTAAAATATTAGAGGAGACGAGAGATTTTGACTTTAAACCTTTCATTATCACTTTCAGCCGAATTTTAACTTTTCACCCCGTTAAATACGTGATTGCTTATTAATATGATTAAGCGAACATCCCACAAAACTTTATCAGATTTACAATTGTCTGTTTGTGTTATTTATCGGGGTAAACTTTGCACTTTTCATTTTTCATTGTTTGATCAAAATTCCACCGAATTTTGATCAGATACGGAGGGGGGAGAGGTGATAACCTGGATTAAAGGTGGAGAAGTAATAGATACTCACTCTAAAACAAAAAAGACACTGGATATTGTTATAAAAAAGGGAAAGATTGAAAGACTCCTTCCTCCTGGGAACTATAATCCTCCTAAGGATATTGATGTAAAGACAATAGATGCCTCTGGGATGATAGTCACACCTGGTCTCATTGATATGCATGTCCATATGAGAGAGCCAGGGGAGGAGTACAAAGAGACAATTGCCACAGGAAGCCAGTCTGCTGCTGCAGGAGGATTTACTGCTGTGGCATGCATGCCTAATACAAACCCCATAAATGATTCACGATCAGTTACGGAATTTATATTAGAGAGGGCGCGAAAGGCTAATTTGATAAGGGTTTATCCGGTTGCGGCTATAAGCATGGGTTCCAGGAGCGAGTCATTAACTGAATTTGGTGACCTTAAACAGGCAGGTGCTGTGGCAGTATCCGACGATGGGAGACCAGTTACCAGCAGTGAACTCATGAGGAGGGCAATTGAATACGCCCGGTTTTTTGGCCTCCCTGTTATTTCACATTGTGAGGATATCGATCTGTCAAATAGGGGTGTTATGCATGAGGGTACTATTTCTACCAAGCTGGGTTTACAGGGGATTCCAGCGGCCTCAGAGGAGATAATGGTCGTAAGGGAAATCCTTTTAGCAAAGTTAACCGGATATCCTGTTCATATTGCCCATGTTAGTACCGAGGGATCTGTTAAATTTATTAAACAAGCCAAAGAGGAAGGTATTTCTGTGACATCTGAGACAGCTCCACATTATTTTAGTCTTGATCACAGAGCGGTTATCGACTTTGACACCAACGCCAAGATGTATCCCCCGCTGAGGGAACCCAGGGATGTAAAGGCAATAAGAAGAGGACTTTCTCAGGGTGTAATAGATGTTATTGCTACTGATCATGCCCCTCACAGCCCTATTGAGAAAGATGTAGAGTTTGATAAGGCCGCATTTGGTATAATAGGCCTGGAGACAGCCTTACCACTTACTTTGGCCTTAGTAAGGGAAGGGGTGATGGACTTGCCTGAGGCCATAGCAAAGCTTTCCTATAATCCCGCCTCAATTCTCAGTATAAAAGGTGGCATTATTGAAGAGGGTAAAGAGGCGGATTTAACAATTATAGATCTGAATAAGGAATATGTGGTAGAGAAGGAAAGTTTTAGATCAAAAAGTCATAATTCGCCTTTTGTTGGCGTGGAGATGAAAGGTAAGGCTGTTCTTACTATGGTTGGAGGAGGGATTGTTTGGGAGTCCGATGAATTCAATCCTCGTAGTTGATGATGAATTAAGTATGCGGGAATTCCTTGAGATTTTATTGACCAAGGAAGGTTACTCGGTGAGTTGTGCAGATAGCGGGGAAGAGGCATGTACTATTCTG
>JAUWZV010000085.1 GCA_030615105.1 Desulfobacteraceae bacterium | reverse complement strand
AGGCTTTAGACCTCAAGGAAATCCACATGAAACGAACTAAAATAGATGGTGTTGGTGTATACATTTGAATATTGGCTAATATCTTTTGTTTACAAGCAGTTACATCTGATTTTGTGTGATTTCATAGTAAACTTACGCTAGACAATTTTTTATGTAAAGAAAAAATTGTCTACATTAAAATTCTTATTGACAGGAAATGTTATTTATGTCAAATAAGACATATTTCAAAAATGATATAAATTTCAATTTTAGCTTAAGTAATTACTAATAAAATTTTTTATTTTATTATTAATTGAGGAATAATGAAAAAGATAGGTAGATGTAGATGGTTACTCTCTGTAATAGTTGCTATATATATATTGTTACCATTTAATCAGTCCTTTGCTGAACCTTCAGGCAAAATTGTCATGTTCCATGCAGGCAGTCTGACAATTCCCTTTGCACGGATGGAGAAGGCGTTTGAGACTAGATACCCCAAGGTGGATATTTTGCGAGAGCCGGCTGGAAGCCGAAGATGTGCAAGGAAGATTACCGATCTTAAAAAACCCTGTGATATCATAGCATCTGCTGATTTCACCGTTATTGATCAAATGCTAATCCCTAAATATGCAGACTGGAATATCAGGTTTGCCACCAATCGGCTGGTCCTCTGCTATACAGACAAGAGTAAATATGCTAATGAGGTTAATGCTCAAAACTGGTATGAAATCCTGAGCAGAAAGGGTGTGGTGTGGGGGCATTCCGATCCAAATGCTGATCCCTGCGGTTACCGCTCATTGATGGTGCTTCAATTGGCAGAAAAGTACTACCAGAAACCGGGACTGTATAAAAAACTAATAGATAACCGGCCTAAAGAAAATATCAGGCCCAAATCGGTTGAGCTGGTTGTGCTTCTACAGACCGGAAATATGGATTATGCATGGGAATACCGGTCAGTGGCTGTTCAACATGAGCTCAAATTCGTGGAACTCCCCGATCAGATCAACCTGGGAAATTATAAGTATGACGACTTTTACGGACAGGCAGTAGTGGAGGTCATCGGGAAGAAACCGGGTGCTTATATAAAGAAGAATGGCAAGTCCTGTACCTACGGAATAACTCTCCTAAAGGATGCACCTAACAAGGAGGCAGCCATTACCTTTTTACAGTATATGCTTGATTCCCAGGGTGGCCTTAAGATCCTGCAAGAGATGGGGCAACCTCCATTTATTCCCTGCAGGGTTCCAACAGTGGAAATAAAGGCAATGCTCCCGTTAGAATTGCAAAAACTGGTAGAGGTCAAGAACTAAAGGCGACGTCATTAGTCATTGGTCATTAGTCATTTCTTTTAATTAGGAATTCTCTGAATTTTGGTGTCGTTTGCAAGTGACAAATCACTATTGGCAAATGATATTCAAACTAACAGGAAAATGTAAATCATGAAAAGAGAGCCATTCTTCTGGATTACCATATCCTGCGGTCTTGTGATCATGGCCTTTATTCTTCTGCCCCTGATCGAAATGATGACCGCCCCCTCTCTTGCAATGCTCAGAGAGACAATCAAGGATAAAGATGTTGTGCGGTCAATCTGGCTGAGTATTTACACAGCCGGATTGGCTGCTCTGATTTCCTTTTTCCTGGGAACGCCCCTTGCCTATTTGCTGGCCAGAAGTGACTTCAGGGGCAAACGATTGGTGGAAGCCATAATTGATCTCCCTATCGTCATTCCACACCCTGTGGTGGGCATTGCAATCCTCGGTGTGGCAGGAAAAAATCACTGGATCGGCCATCTTCTCAGTGAACTTGGGATACGGATTATGGGAAGCGTGACCGGTATCGTCATCGTATTAACCTTCGTGGGGATGCCTTTCTATATCAATGCTGCAAAAAGCGGTTTTGAAAGTATTTCTCCCAGACTGGAGAAGGTATCCCGGAGCCTGGGGGCTTCCATGTTCAGCACCTTTTTCAGAATTACCTTTCCCCTTGCATGGCGCAGCATGCTTATAGGTATTATCATGTGCTCTGCCCGTGCAATCAGTGAATTTGGGGCAGTGGTAATAGTCGCCTATCATCCCATGATCGCGCCTGTAATGATCTATGAGCGTTTTGAGGCCTATGGGCTGAAATATTCTCAGCCAGTCGCGGTCTGGCTGGTTTCTATCTGCCTTGTCCTTTTCCTGATACTCCGAATCCTTACCTTACGTAAAACGAGAGAAGCATGATCACAGTAGAAGACCTCAACATAAGTCTGCCAGGATTTAATCTTATTGATATCAATATGAGCATAAGAGAAAAAGAATTTTTCATTCTTATGGGTCCTACCGGGGCAGGCAAGACAGTCCTTCTGGAAGCCATAGCTGGTCTGGCTCCCATAAAGAGTGGTAAGATTCTCATCGGAGAAAAGGACATCACCAGATTACCCCCTGAAAAACGGGGTGTCAGCATTGTCTATCAAGACTATGCCCTCTTCCCTCACCTGACTGTCCTGGAAAATATCAGCTATGGCCTGCACTTTCACAGGATAGACAAGACAAAAGCAGAAAAGGGTCTCAATCGTTTGTTTGAAATATTGAACCTTTCCCACCTTAAAGAGCGCCTTCCTATCAACTTGAGCGGTGGTGAAAAGCAACGGGTTGCCCTGGCAAGAGCCTTGATAGTTGAGCCCAGGGTACTTCTTCTTGATGAACCACTTTCTGCACTGGATCCCGGTTTCAGGGAAGAAGTTAGAAATGCAATCAAGGCCCTTCATCAATCTTCTATCACTACGTTCTTGATGGTGACCCATGATTTTGCCGAGGTCCTATCCCTGGCAGGACGAGCCGCAGTGATGAATAAAGGCCTGATTGAACAGATAGGTGATGTGACAGAAATCTTTGAAAAGCCGGGATCTCCTTTTGTTGCTAATTTTGTAGGGATGAAAAACCTTTTTAAGGCCTCTTTTAGCGGAACACATGCCATAGTTTCTGGCTTGAGAATTGAAATAGGCAGAACAGTTGATTCCTCTTCACAGTATTTGGCAATCAGGCCAGAAGAGATTGTTATAAGTCGGGAGAAATTTTCCTCAAGCATGAGAAATAATTATTCAGGAATTGTCAAAAGGATCGAAAATCAGGGTTTTTATTACGAGATTGAGGTGAGGGTAAAAGATGTTTCTTTTAAAGGTCTGATTACAAAGGGGGCCCTTATCGATCTTGGTATGGAAGAGGGAAGCCCAGTCTATGTTTCTTTCAAGGCCTCTGCCGTTCATGTATTTTAATTAAGGTAATGCGGGGCTTATTATATAGGAAGGCGAACATAAAAGGTGGACCCAACTCCTTCTTCACTTTCTACCTTAACGGTTCCATTGTGGGCCTCAATAATGCTTTTTACGATAGGAAGACCAAGGCCTGTTCCAACAATGTTTCTGGTTTTCTCGGTTTTTGCCCGATAAAACCTTTCAAAGATCCGGGGTAGCTCATCAGGTGCGATACCATAACCGGTATCACTGATACTTATGCCCACAAAATCTCCTTTAACCTCCCCCCTTACATCTACCTTTCCCCCCTCCGGGGTATAGATGATAGCATTAGTGATTAGATTGCTAAAAACTTCCTCCATGCTTTTCATGTCTGCATTAATAAGGGGCAGATCGGACTTTTTAAGGCTTAGAGAGATATTTTTCTCCTTTGCCCTGGATTGTATGAATTCCACCAAGCTCTCCAGGATATCCATCAATTGTACCTGCTGCTTATCCTGAACTATCAACCCTGCCTCTATCCGGGAAATATCAAGGAGTTCGTTGGACAATTCAACAAGACCCTGAACCTTCCGGGATATTTTACCGAGTATATCAGCTTGCTTAGCACCTAACTCGCCTGCCAGCCCGTCCATGAGGATCTTGATCTGACTTAAAACAGTGGAAAGGGGGCTTCTGATCTCATGAGAGACCATGCTGACAAAGGCTGACTTCATCTCATCCAATTCTTTTAGATGGGTTATATCATCAACAATGGTTACAGAACCAAGTATCTCTCCTGACCTGTTCTGGAAGGGAACAGCCTGTGCCCTGAGATATAATTGATTAGATAGCCCTTCTCCTCTTTCATGCGGTTCTATCTCAGCACTAAGAACCTTGAACTCACCTGTATTCAATTCAAGGATACCATCTATAATCCCGGTTAATTTTTCATCTGTAGTTAAGGCACTGAGTGGTTGATCATCGAGGGAATCCCCTTCATACCCCAACATCCTTAAAAGGGTAGGATTATAGAGTATAATATTTTTGCTTCTATCAGTTACCAATACGCCACCAGCTAAATAATTTACTATTGTTTTAAGGCGAGTTCTTTCTGTAGCAATGTCTTGAAGGGTTCTGGTCATTTTAACAGCCTTACTGACCACAACTCTCAACTGATCTGGTGTAAAGGGTTTGGGTATGAAATCAAAGGCGCCCTTCTTCATTGCCTCAATAGAATGTTCCAGGGTTGCAAAGCCAGTAATGACAATGGAAACAGAATCAGGATGTTGTTCCCGAACTTCAGCTAAAACCTCCATCCCGCCTATACCCGGCATCATCAAATCAGTAAGGATAATATCATAATGTTTCTCCGCTAACATCTTAAGCCCCATCTCTCCGTTTTCGGCCATCTCAACCAGGCAGTTCTCTTTTGTGAGTATCTTAAAGCATCCATCCCTGATCCGTTTTTCATCATCTATACCCAGTATTGTGGGCTGATATGTTTGATCTTCTATGAGGGCCATAAATAAATTCTCCTCCTAAATAGTGCCTGAACGAAAAGTCATGTTCAGGCAAAATCCGAACTTGCCTCCTGGCAAGCAGGTAGCGAAACCAAAAATTCGAAACAAACGCTCATGCCCATTCTGGGCACCACGAAGCATGAAAATAGTAAGTTTGATAGTCTCGGAAAAATTTCAAAAGCATGTCATTGCGAGCGAAGCGAAGCAATCTCCTATTCCATAACTTATTGTATTTATTAGATTGCTTCGGTTCATGATTTTAACGAATAAATCAAGTTTATTTTCGGATCAAATCCGAATACTAAATGACAAAGTGACCTAAACTAACGCCTTGAAAATTTGATGTTTTTGTCATTGGAGCATTTCTATTTTTGTCATTGTTTCGTATTTCATGCTTCGGCCTGCCCTGGCGCGACTTTCACGGGAAAACATGATGTCGCTGAAATACTTCGGAAGTGGAATCTATAAAGCTAAATCTTTACAAGCCAGGTCTGGGCCAGGGATTTAGAATTTTTGACCGAAAAAACTGGGGTTTTCGGTCAAGCACTAAATAAGCGTATCTTCAGTTACCTTAAACAGGGGTAGCTCTATTAGAAAGGTTGTGCCTTCAGGGCTTGTTTCCTTGACCTTTATCTTTCCTCCATGTTTCTCAATTATACCTTGCACGGTACCCAGACCCAGTCCGGTCCCCTTGCCTTCATCTTTAGTGGTAAAGAAGAGGTCGAAAATATGTGGGAGGTCTTCCTCGGATATTCCACATCCGGTATCAGTTATTTCAATATAGATTTTTCCCTCTGGTTTATCCCTGCTGGTACGTATGCTGATAGACCCCTTGAGATCCATAGCCTGGGCAGCATTTATTATCATATTGGTGAAAACCTGCATGAGCTGGTTCTTGTCGCCTTTACACATTAACATGGATGGGGATAATTCTTTATCAATGATAATATCGTGCAGGATGGCATGATCTCCAATAAAGGAAAAGGTTTGCTCTATTGCATCATTTATATTGAAGAGTTCCTTTTTGGGCTCTGTCTGCCTGGAGTAGGCGAGAAGGTTTTTAACAATCTCCTTGCACCTGTTAGTATCCTCTATAATGTCTCGTATTTCTCCTCTTATTGGGCTGTCTTCCTCCAGGTCCTCGAGGACCAAACTGGCATCTATCAGTATTCCACTCAGGGGGTTATTTATTTCATGTGCCACTCCTGCTGCCAGTTGACCTAACGAGGCCATTTTGTTGGATTGCTCCAATTTAATCCTTTCAGCCTCTTTCAATTTCTTTTCTGTCTCTATCTTGGCTCTCAGGTCATTATAGATACCCATGGTGGCGACCTCCCTGCCATCCTGGTATATGATAGAGGCGGTCATCTCAACAGGTATCTCCTCCCCTGAGGAATTAATTACTGTCATCTCTGTAGTATAGTTTACCAACCCCACCATAACCAGGTCTCCGGAGTTTCTCCATTACGCTCCTTGCTCCACCCGGGGTATATAGATATTCAGCAATGCTTGTGCCAACAGCCACCTTGTCTGTATAGCCAAATAATTTGCGGGCGCTCTCATTCATGCGCAGGATTACGCCTTTCATATCAGCAACCAAAATAGCAGATGCAGAACTGGCAATAATATTTTCTAAAAATTCGTTGGTTCTTTGTGATTCTATTTCTAAGAGCTTGGTTCTGGTAACATCTCTTAAACTCACTATTATATAACCAACATCTCCATTATTATTTAAAATAGGAGAAAATACCCTGTCTTCATAAGCCTCTGCTCCATTAGGACCTGTAGTTTTTTTAAGGGAAGAAGTTCCTTTTTTGTCTGCCAGGACACGTGGAAGAGGGCAGGATGACTCCGGGCAAGGATCTTCAGATTGATAAAGGATCTGGTAGCATTTTCTGCCTATGAGTTTTTTCTCTGTGTAGTTATATTTCATGAGAAATTTCTGGTTGGCTGCGAAAATGGTCATATCAGGAGCAAAGATCAAGGTTGGAAATGATAGTGAATCAAATAGTTTATCAAGCCAGACAAATTTTTCCATATCATACCGTTCTTAAAAAATATTATTTTGCTACCTCAAATGTCTCACTTAATACATCCTCAGCCTTGTCTATATCATCCTGGTCTAATACCAAAAAGACAGAGGCCGAGGAACAGCCAGATGCTATAATCTTTATATCCGCCTTCGAAAGGGTAGAGAAGGTAGCATCAGCTATACCGTATCTATCACCAAAGTGTGGGCCATAGAAAAAGATAATGCCAACAGGATAGATATATCTGTGAGGAGTCGGCCTTGGATTTTCTTTTAGAGATGCATGGAAATCCTTACCTTCTTTAACAGGGAGGCAAAAAAGAAAAGAGATTTTATGATCTGACTCCTGGGCTATTATAAATTTTGGCCTTAATGTTTGAAGGTCATCCTGGGAAAGGATTTCTCCCAAGGATTTAATATCAGAGAAGGGGCAAGAAAGTTCAATAAGGGCTAAATCAGTTACTCTTTGAAACCCATAAGTTTTGATCCGGGATTCCCAATAAACAGCAATTGTCTCCATAAGATTTAGTCCCCTTTACCCTTTTTAACCTCAGTACTCTGGTAGTAACGGATCTCAGGTTTTATAGGTGCATGATCTTCAGGCAGTTGGAACAAATCCTGAATAACTTCGATGGCCTTATCTATTAAATGATAATCAGTTAAAAATGAGATTGCGGATAGTGATGTAGCTATCCCCTAGACAGGTATAGATTTCTCTGCCCATGAAACCATGATAGCACCCATTATCTTTATAGCCGATTGGTGGGGGAAGATAGTGATTATACCCACATGTCCCCGGCTTTTTATCTCCCAAGCAATGGGTAAAGAGCCTTCTTTTTTAAGGATTTCTGAGGCAGTAGAGAATTTGTCCTGGCTGATGCAAAAGGTGAGTTGATGGTAACTATTTCTGTTTGGGTAGTAGGTAATAAACTCCATATTGATTTTTTGAGAGACCAGGAGTTTACTTACCCCTGAGGCTATTTCCTCTGATGAGTCCGGCCCTCTCAGGTCAAATTGACATAATTCAAGACTCTGTTTGAGCCCCCCTATCTTCAATTTCTCCATTATATGGCCACCATAGAAAAAAGGGGCTTATTAGCCTATAAAGTTCTTTCCGCATAATATTTGAGATAATGCAAGGCCTACCTCAGGATTGGCCAGTAAAATCATCGATCATGGATATAAGTTTATCCAGATCGATTGGTTTAGCTATATAATCATCGGCTAAGGTACTCATTCCCCCTTGATGAGTATATCTGGTACTGGTGACTGCTGATCCAACTGCTGTTAATAGTACAACAGTAATATCTTCATATTTTGGATTATTTTTAAGCTCATCACAGAGTTCATAGCCATCTTTGCGAGGCATCATAACGTCTAAGATAATTAAATCAGGTCTTTCCTCCTGTATCTTATCCCAGGCCTCTATCCCATCATAGGCCTTTGACACCCTATAGTCTTTGCTCTCTAATTTCATAGAGATTGCCTCCACTAAATCTGGATCATCATCAACTACCAGGATCAGTTTATTATTAGCCATATATTCCCTCCCTCTATGCTTATCAATGGTTATAGGGTAAAAGAAAAACTACTAATTTTGGTGTGTATATTATATTTTTATTTTTATATAGTCAACTGGAAATGATACAGCCATAAAGAATTAAAAAGGAAATATGAATATTTTTTGCTAATCTGGTAAGGGGCAAAACTAATAAGTTTGAGCAGGTTTTCTTAATTCGCCTATGCCGAGCTAAGAACCTCATTTATCCGCCTTAGGTGGACTAACAGGGTTTACTGTTGGTTGTTTTCAGTGTAAAAAGGAAAGAGTGGGGGCTTGCAAGGGATATTGGAAATGTTACACTAAGAATAATAAGAAATTTAGATGGAGAAAAATTATGATCGATATAGAGAGAACAAATCTCACCACTATTTTTGAAGCCATGGTGGATGGAGTCTATATTATTGATGAGAGTTTAAACATGGAATACATGAATAATGTTATGATTAAAAATTTTGGGCAGGCCATTGGAAGAAAGTGTTATCAAGTTATATACGGGATGGGAGAAGCCTGCCCTTGGTGCAAGGCAAAGGAGGTGTTTGCAGGTGAAACCATTCGCTGGGAGCACTACATCCCAAATCTGGATCAAGTATATGATTTTATTGAATTTCCTTTGAAAAATTCCGACGGCACTGTATCCAAAGTGAGCATATATCGAGATATTGCACTGAGAGCAAAAAGTGAAGAAAAAATCAGGGCCTCAGAGAAGGATTACAAGAGATTATTTGAAAATGTCCGTTGTGGATTATACGTGAGCAGTAAAGAAGGGAAATTTTTAAATGCCAATAAGGCCCTTCTGGATATGTTGGGTTATGGAAGCAAGGAGGAATTCCTTAAAATTGATATTGCCAGGGATCTTTATCTCAATCCAGAGGATCGTAGAAAATTCCAGGAGATGATCGAACAAGATGGTTATGTTATTGAT
Organism: Desulfobacteraceae bacterium; assembly: GCA_030615105.1. Classification (GTDB taxonomy): domain Bacteria; phylum Desulfobacterota; class DSM-4660; order Desulfatiglandales; family B25-G16; genus JAUWNK01. The sequence goes on along the minus strand of JAUWZV010000085.1, from coordinate 1,221 downwards.
TATGAAGTTGATTTTAAACGCAAGGATGGAAGGCCTATCCCGGTCTTGCATACAAGTCATGTGCGTTATGATCAGAAAGGGAATGCCTTAGGGTATGAAGGGATCAACGTGGATCAATCCCACAGGAAACAGATGGAGAAAGAGCTTAGAGAAGCCCATGATTTTTTAGATAAGATTATAAAGAGCTCCCCCAATGCCATCATGGCAACAGATATGAAGGGGAATATTATCATCTGGAACAGGGCTGCCGAAGAGTTCTTGGGATATAGGGCTGAAGAAGTCATTGGCAAGATGAACATCAGTAAGATTTATCCGGGGGGAATGGCCAAAGAGGTCATGAAAATGATGCGGAGCCCTGAATATGGTGGTGTTGGCAAATGTAGGTCCTATCCAATGGTTAATGTAAGGCGAGATGGTGAAATTGTTGAAGGTAACCTTTCCGCGGCTATCATGTATGATGCTCAGGGAAAAGAGATTGCCTCAGTGGGCATATTTGTAGACCTTAAAGAGAGACTGGATATGGAACATAAGCTAAGAGAGGCACAGGAGAAATTGTTACAGTCGGAAAAGCTGGCTGCCATGGGGAGGTTAACTTCTCAGATTGCCCATGAATTGAACAATCCCCTGTACGGTATCATGAATACCCTGGAACTTCTTAAAACAGAAATTTCTCCTCAGAGCAAGAGGAGAAAGATTCTTGATATGGCCCTCTCTGAAACCGTGCGCTTGACTGAATTGCTCCAAAAAATGCTCCGTTTTTCAAAGCCTGATGAGGAAGAAAAACAGCCTACAGATGTTAATACAATATTGGATGAGATCTTGCTCCTGGTCAGAAAACAATTGCAAGAACACACCATACGCATTTCAACCTCTTTTGCTGATGATTTAGGAAATGTCTATGCATCCAGGAATCAGCTTCGCCAGGTTTTTCTCAACATGATCTCCAATGCAAGGCATGCAATGCCGGATGGGGGAAAATTAACGATAAAGACTATGGCAAAAGGGGATAATATTCATATTGAAGTAACAGACACCGGTATGGGGATCAGGGAGGAAGATATTGATAAGATATTTGATGCCTTTTTTACTACCAAAGAGGGCGTTAAAGATGTCGGCCTCGGCCTATCCGTATGTTATGGATTTATTGAAGAGCATGGAGGTGACATACGGGTATCAAGTGAATGGGGGTCAGGGACAACCTTTACCATCATCCTTCCAATA
>JAUWZV010000107.1 GCA_030615105.1 Desulfobacteraceae bacterium | reverse complement strand
TTGAGATCGTGGAGAAATATGGCGGGCCAGAAGAGATCAACCGAAAAGCTAATGAGGCTTGCAAGCTGGAAAACCTGTTTGCACGGCTGAAAGAAGAGAAATCTCCTTATCTTGCTGATTTGGAATGGCTAACTGAAAAGCGAGACTCGGGTGCTTTTGTCAAGTTGCCGGACTATCGAAAGAAGATTCTGGGCGATGCTGTCGAAGATATGTCCTTTAACGAGGAAAAGGCCGTTACCTTGGAAATAAGCGCGCTGAATTATTTCCCATGGCTGATCTTACAGGCCAAGCAGGCTATCGAAAAACAAGAGTTAATGCCTGGCCGGTTTATTAGGGTACGCAATATGCAGGAGCAGGTAAAAGACAAGGGTGATACTCTTGCAGTGGCTGCGGCGATGCGGATTATCGGTGCAAGCTATGTTGAAACGCTGGATACTAAGGGTACTGATGGCTGCAATATACACTTGGGTGGGCCAGAGACAATCACCGGGTACTTTGGCGGAATTGGTCAGCCCAACGACTACCCATTCAAGTGGGCAGACGAATATCTTTACTATTATACCAATTATGGAATACAGCAGGTGCTCAACATCAACGCCGGAACGATTTTCATTGCCTATTTGCTTTACAAACTGGGCATAAACAATGAGTTCAAGATTTCGGTGTATATGGGTAATGATAACCCATTCGCAGTGTTCTGGACGCTTATGGGCGCACGGATGCTTTCACGCGATGACGGCACCACCAGTCTGATTGGTTTGAACTTCTCCAACTCTGTCAATAACGACACCATTAGGACCAGCAACAAGATCCGTCGTGCTATGGGTCTGACCAAAATAGTGCGCTTTGAGCACCATATTACAGAGACCTACAAGTCAATTGTGATTCAGCCATACAACAGGCGTGATGAGTTGGTGGAAGTAGCCAAGGATGTACCAAATATTTCAGCCAAGCACGAGGGAGCTGATCCAGAAATCGAAGAAAAGCGCGAGCATCCAAGCGATATTCTTGAATATTTCCTGCCAAAGGAGGAGATCCTTAAGCAGGACCTGATGGAAAAACTGGAGTGCAATTATCTTGATAAACATGATGCACTCAACAGGACAGCAGAAGCCTTAACTAAAGCTGGAATTGGAGTAATCTGTGCCTGGAACCTGCATAAGTAGGGAGCCTTTTCCTGGGAGTGACTGCACTTTCTGAAATAATAGATTCGTTATCTTGGGGATGCGTATGAAAGTTAAGGGGTGTAGAGAATTAATTGAGGAAGTTGTAGATGAGGGACTGTGTGCATACTGTGGAGCATGTGCGGGTAGTTGTCCTTATTTAGTCTCCTATAAGGGCAGGATAGTGCCCCTGGATAATTGCACTATTTCAGAAGGACAGTGCTTTAAATATTGCCCGAGGACTCCTATAGATCTAGATGCTATCAGCCAAGAGGTTTTCGGGACAGTATATAGCGACGATGAATTAGGAAATGCCGAGGAAGTGCTGATTGCAAGGTCAACGGATGCATATATCAGGGAAAGAGCGCAATACGGGGGAACTGTGACCGCGCTATTATCATTGGCACTGGAGGAGGGATTTATTGAATGTGCAGTTTTGGGAAAAATGTCAGATGAAAAGATCCCTTGTACTTTCCTGGCTCGAGACAAGGACCAGATACTCCAATGCGCTGGCACAAGCTACATGGCTTGCCCCATATTGGAGGCCTTGAACCAATTTCCTAAGGAAAGCAAAGAGAGACTCGGAATAGTCGCCATGCCATGTCAGGTATTGGCCTTGAGTAAAATGAAGAAAGATCCACCACAAAATAGGGTGGATATAGGAAATGTCAAGCTGGTGATTGGCTTGTTTTGTACCTGGGCCCTGTGTCATGATACATTCCACCGGTTCTTGAGGGAGAACTTTGACCTATCACAGGTGATTAAATTTGATATTCCGCCGCCGCCTGCAGACAGGTTTGATGTCTATACTATATCCGGTAGGACCTCATTTCCACTGGAGCAAATCAGAAAATTCATTATGACTACTTGTAGCTATTGCCTTGATATGACAGCTGAGTTTGCCGATATTTCAGTAGGTTCTGCGGAGGGAATTGAGGGGTGGAATACCGTAATAATTCGCACAAAAACGGGCGCCGATCTTATGCAATTGGCAGAGACAAAGGGAATCCTTGAGACCCAGGTTCTGCCTGATGAAAACCTTGCTCATTTAAAAACAGCTGCGATAGAGAAGAAGAAAAGGGCATTAAAAAACATCGTTGAGAGAACCGGCGGAAAAGAGGATTTCCTATATCTGGGAGGTCTTTCCGAGGGTGTTATCGATAAACTTTTAGAATACTAATAGATTAATATCTCTTTAGACATGCATATGGAGTAGACCAATGTCAAGTATTGCGATGAATAAGCCAGGAACTACTGTGCTCTTGATGGGCAATGAGGCGGTAGCCCGGGGTGCTATCGAGGCTGGCATAGGTGTTGCAGCTGCATATCCCGGAAGTCCTTCATCAGAGGTTCTGCCTGCGATAGCAGGTGTTGCCAAAGAAATGAATATCCACGCGGAGTGGTCTGTGAATGAGAAAGTGGCAACAGAAGTGGCTGCTGGTGCATCTTTTGCAGGCATACGTTCTTTTGTGGTGATGAAACAGAATGGTGTAAATGTTGCTGTCGACTTTATAGTCAATCTCAATATGACCGGCATAGGCGAGGGTGGAATGGTGATTTTTGTCGCTGATGACCCGGGTGGCATGACGAGCAGCAACGAAGAGGACTCAAGGACTATAACTAAATGGCTGGATAATCCCCTTTTGGAGCCTAGCAGCGCCCAGGAAGCCAAAGAAATGACAAAATGGGCCTACGAGCTTTCCGAGGCGGTAAACCTCCTAACCTTCGTGCGGGGCGTGACCCGTATTTCCTATACCAAAAGTAATGTGGTTCTCGGTGAGCTACCCGAAAGGAGGGAAAAAAAGGCCTATTTTCCAGAGCTTTGGGACATGTATAACCCCAAAAAGAGCAAGTTTACATCAGGTCCATTTCCAATTTATCATAAACCCTTACACGAAAAATTAGAAAAGGCACGAGAAATTTTTGAGACATCCACCTTTAATCGATATAGGGGACCGGAGAATCCGGATGTACTGGTTATAACCTGTGGCGCGTGTACATCTTATTGCACTGAAGCTGTGGATGAGTTGAGGGCTGGTGACAGGGTGGGTGTCTTAAAACTGGGTACTACCTGGCCCCTTCCAGAGAAACTGGTAGCGAAACATCTGAGTACCACAAAAAAAGTTTTATTCGTTGAGGAGATGGATCCCTTTGTGGAACAAAGCGTAATGGAATTGGCTGCCAGTTTGCTTCCGACTACGTGTGACCTCACCTTTTATGGTGCACGGTCCGGACATTTAACGCCCTATAACGAACAAAGCACAAACCTGGTCATTAACGCATTAATGGATATCCTGGGCACCACATACCAACCAAGGGACCTCACTTACGATAGAGAGGCTAAGGAGGCAATTAAAATTGTCCCTAATCGTCCTATTAACATGTGTCCTGGTTGTTCTCACCGCGCCACGTTTTGGGCAGTAAAGAAGGCACTTCAGCTAGACGGGCGTAAAGGTTTTCTCTGCGGTGACATAGGCTGTTACTCCATGGGTTTTGCTGGTCCTGGCTTTTTCCAGTCAAGAACAATGCACGCCATGGGATCAGGGACGGGTGTAGCGAATGGATTGGGAAACTTGAAACACTTTGGCTTTGATCAACCTGTACTCGCTATAACCGGTGATTCAACCTTTTTCCATGCCACTATGCCGGCTCTGGTTAACGGAGTTTACAACAATTCTAACTTTATCCTTCTCATCGTTGATAACAGTGCTACAGCCATGACCGGTTTCCAACCTCATCCTGGTACCGGACAGCTTGCTACGGGGGAGCAGGCAACAGTGGTAGACATGGAGGGCTTATGTCGAGCGATAGGCGCAGAGGTTAAGGTCTGTGATCCCTTTGACCTGGACAATGCTACTGCTACTCTGCTTGGCATGATGCAACAAGATGCAGGTGTAAGGGTGATAATAATGCGACACATGTGCCAGTTGGTAAAAGACAAAAGAAAGATTCCGAGGAAATATAAGATGCATGTTGATTCGGAAAAATGTTTGGCTGATACGTGCGGCTGTGACATGCTTTGCACAAGGCTATTCGGATGCCCTGGACTGATGGTGGATAGGGAAACCGGTAAGGCTTCTATAGACGAGGCCCTTTGCGTCGGATGCGGACTGTGTACGGACATATGCCCTGCAAATGCGATTATTAGGGAGGAGGCGATCGGATGAGCAGACAGACATTAAAAAAGGAGCCGTTTAATCTTATCATATCCGGTGTCGGCGGGCAGGGTAATGTATTGCTTTCCGCCTTTGTTGGCGAGGCTCTGGTAAATGAGGGCTTCATGATAAGTGTTGCGGACACCTTCGGTGTCAGCCAACGCGGTGGATCGGTTACCAGTCATATAAAGATCTCAAAAAAGACCCTCTATAGTTCAGTAACCCTTAAAGGAAAAGCTGATGTGATCCTTGGTATGGAACCTGTTGAAACACTACGATCTTTGGTGGAATTTGGCAATCCTGATGTCTTTGTAATTGTAAACCCCAGACCGGTATACCCTTCCGGCGGCGTGGCTTATCCTGACCTGGATGAGGTTAAAAAATCAATCGTAAAATTATCATCACAGACTAAATTCGTGAGCGCTACTGAAGAGGCATTGAAGATGGGGAATCCAATATACGCAAATATAATTCTGCTGGGTTCACTGGTGGGAGCAGGTATTCTACCAATTAGTAAAGAGTCAATGATGCCCATACTTGAGGAACACTTCCCGGGAAAGATGTTGGATACAAATATCGAGGCCTTCAATAAGGGGATGGAACTTGCAGGTCACTGAAGGGTTGGCATCTAGCCCCCTGTAATATCCTTAGTCTATTTCTCGATAACCATTGTGCCTGCCATCTTATCGCCTAATCTTAATCCTTTCTCATCGGTGAAGATCTTAACAATTTCAATGATAACCAGGATAAAAACAGCGATTCCGAGCAGGATATCAATGATCCAGCCAAGAATTGGTATAAACAAGAAAAACAACATAATGGGACCAAGTGCAAACATCCAATTTCTTTTTGCAGAGATAGCATAATCTATTTTAGATGTAGGGTCTTTGGTGTTAACTACAGATAATTTCAGCAATTTCTTCCCAATACTTTTATACTCAAGGGCTTCGATAGGCAAAGCATCTCGTAGGAGCATATAAAGGGCGCCGATAATTCCCCCTACAAGAGGGATAAACGCTACTATCAAAGAAGCTACAGCATCGATGGCAAATGCTATTATTCGTTTAACTGGATCAGCTTTTGTTAATATGGCATCATTGGCCTTTGTTTCAATAGTTTCAGGTTTCTCTTCCGTTTCTTGGGCTGGTTTTTCTTCTGTTTTTTCTTCATTCATGGGCTGTTCTCCTCTTCTATTTAGTAAAAAGTTATAGCTTAAGAAAATCCTATGCCGAACCTTTTAGAATGATACTAAAAAGTTTAAAAAATGATTATATGGTAAATTACTCTCAATTTCCAGTAGATATTTCAGGTTTGTTCAAAAAGCAAAAACCAAAATAGAGGCTATGCTACTAAACTACAAATGCTCTTATTTGTGACTAAAGAACAATAGTGCATATTTCATTTTCTTTGACAATTATCGGCATTCTATTAAAATAATTATTACATATAGATACATAGGGAGGCAAGGATGACCGAGATCATCAGCCAGATATCGGGGAATATTGTGGATGTTGTAGAAAAAAAGGTCTATCCGGGGACCCTTGAAATTTTGGGCGGGAGAATATCAAGGATTATTGCAGAGAATAAGGACTATCCAACTTATCTCATACCTGGATTTATTGACTCCCATGTTCATATTGAAAGTAGCATGCTAACCCCAACAGAGTTTGCAAGGGTGGCTGTAATTCATGGAACAGTGGGATCCGTTTGTGACCCACATGAGATTGCCAATGTAATTGGTTTGGATGGGGTAAGGTATATGATTGCGGATGGTGCATCTGTTCCATTTAAGTTTTTCTGGGGAGCTTCCTCTTGTGTACCGACTACTCCTTTTGAGACTGCTGGGGCAAGGATAGATGCTGATCAGATAGAGGTACTTCTAAAGATGGATAAAGTCAAGTGTCTAAGCGAGATGATGAACTTTCAGGGGGTTTTACATAACGATCCAGAAGTTATTGCCAAAATAAAACTGGCAAAATCTTATAAAAAGGTGATTGATGGTCATGCCCCTGGTCTAAGGGGAGAAAAATTAGAAAGATACATACACTCTGGGATATCAACGGATCATGAGTGTTTTTCTAAATCTGAAGCGCTTGAAAAAATCCAATTAGGCATGAAGGTTCAGATAAGAGAAGGTTCTGCTGCTAAAAACTTTGATGAGCTGATCCCCATAACCAAAGAGCATCCAAATATGTGCATGTTTTGCAGTGATGACAAACATCCGGATGATTTAACGGCAGGTCACATAAATGAAATGGTAAAAAGGGCAATTCATTATGGCATTGATAAGATGGATGTTCTGAAGATTGCATCTCTTAATCCTATTAAACATTACCAATTGGATGTAGGTTTGTTGCAAGTAGGTGATCCAGCTGATTTTTCAGTAATTGATAATTTCTCAAACCTTAACATCTTAAAAACCTTTATCAATGGCAGGCTCGTTGCTAAAAATGGAAAAACATTAATAGGCGAGACAAGGAAAAGAATAGTTAATAATTTTAACACTAGAGAAAAGCGAGTTCATGATTTTGCCTTTAAAAATAAAAATGGAAAGATAAATATAATCGAGGCAGTTGATGGCCAGCTAATCACTAACCGGGTAATAGAAAAACCAAAAGTGGTGGATAATTACATTGTTTCAGATCCTGAAAGAGACATACTTAAAATAGCTGTTATCAACAGATATAAAGATTCATCCCCATCAATAGGTTTTATAAGAAATTTTGGACTAAAGAGAGGTGCAATAGGCTCAAGTGTTGCCCATGATTCTCACAATATTGTCTCAGTTGGTGTGAATGATATCGATATTTGTAGGGCAGTAAATATTATCATTAAAAATAAGGGAGGGCTTGGTGCTGTTTGTGGGGATACGGAAAAAGTTTTGCCCTTAACGATAGCCGGGATTATGAGTGATTTGAGCTATGAAGAGGTATCAAGAAGATATACAGAGCTGGACAAATTCGCCAAAGAGTTAGGCTCACAATTAAAGGCACCTTTTATGACCCTCTCATTTATGGCTTTGCTCGTTATTCCAGAGATTAAATTAAGTGATAGAGGATTGTTTGATGTATCCAAATTTGAATTTATAGACCTATTTCTCAAATTCAATTAGGCCACTTCCCTGGGGTCGGACCAAGCTATCTTATTGATATTCAAGCGATATCATTCCAAGAAGAGCCAAAGAGTTATATGGGAACTCCTTGTAATTTTAGAACGGCTCGCCTCAGGTCTGCCAGATCGATCATTCAAAGCCTTATCAATCAATTGAAATACTATATTAACTCTCTATTGATGCTTTCAACATCAAATTCCTCTGAATCAAATTCACCTCCGATCCATTCGAGCATATCATCATGTTCGGGATGATTAACATCCTCTATTGCCTCTAGAAATTCTGAATAGCCCCAAATACCACCACAATCCTCTGGAGGACATGCACGCTTACCTTTTAGACAGATAGGATAATGTAAACCTTTCTCTATAGGTAAAATCGTCTCAACCAAAATCTCATGCTCCCAACTATCTCCAAAATCATATTCATAGATAAGTTTTTCCTTCTCAGCAAAAATGAGCTCTCCTAATTTTACACGTTTTTCATCTTCTATATCCATGTCATAATCTGGATCAGGAACTCCATACTCAGCTCCATGGACAATAAACTGATGGAGGTGAGAATTAGTCCATCCCATTACTATTTGGAAAATAACATGCAGCTTTGCAAGAGTTGTATCACCTCTGACTTGTGTCCTTCGCCAGATAGGAGGTTTACTCCCCCTCAATGTAATTTTAAGTTGATAAACATGCCCCCCTTTTGATTGTTTTTTCTTTGCCGCCATAGTTTCCTCCTTCCCATTCTTATTTCTCTGTAATTATTGCACCTAACGTGCTGAAATCACTTGCGTTGGAAACCGCCACGGTTTTCAACGTCAAGTGCATTGACTGGTTCGGCTAGAGTCTTGAATTTCCTGATGCAATAGGTCAAAACATCAGTCAAATAGATTTCGAATATACTCAAATTCTTCTTTCACATATTGGAAAGATCTTGGCTCTATATCCTCCTCCATAACTAACGGGACTTCCAAATTTTTCATAGGTTGAATGGAAAGTAGAAACTCTTTAGAAACGCGTCTTAACGATTGATGATCCCTTTTCCTGTAAGTTCCACTAAAATGAATTTGCGATATTCTATCTTTAAAGGCTTTAATCAATTTGCCAGTTTCAAATTTGGACCATGAATAAGCATGAGATACATCAAGACATAATCTCATTCGGGGATGCTTAGTAAGAACTTTTCGTAAATCCGAAATAGAAACACCGCTTGTTCTGGGAAGGTTTTCCGTAGATAGCTCAAACTCACAGTTCTTCAGTATATCTGAGTTAAATAAATCATCCTCCGGATGAATGACGACATTCTTAGCATTTATGTTATCGTATATTCTTGAAATCTCATCTATTTGGTTGAGCACTTCCTTTTCATTTTCAGAGTCTTTGAATAATCTGAACGGTGCATGAATAGTTACGTAGCCAAGGCCCCTTAACCAGTGCTTGTTTTTCCAAGACAAACTGAATGAATAGAGTTCCTCTTTTGTCGCAAATGTAAGCTCAACACCTGAAACATCCAGCTTCCTAACGAAATCTA
>JAUWZV010000160.1 GCA_030615105.1 Desulfobacteraceae bacterium | reverse complement strand
TGACATGTTTTGAATTTTGAATTTTGGTCATTCGTATTTGTTTCGGATTTCGTGCTTAGGATTTCGAATTTACAAAAAATTGATTAAGCTAATAATCTTGAAATTACACCAAGTTACCTCTTTGAATGACTTAGCCCTGCCCAGAAAGACATAAGTATTACTATCAAGGACTTCCCAAAAACTCTTCATCCAAGAATAATCTATACAGATAAAAGAATTTAAATAGATTGTAGCATCTCGTCAATCACTTTTTTAAGGATTCCTTATAAGATCAACATTGATTAAAGAGGTAGGTAATTGACAAGAGAGACAAAAACCTAATATCATTAAAATAAATTATTGGTGATAAATGGCTAAATTTTTTTCAGTTATTCTTATCTTTTTTTTCTCTCTTTTATCCCCCTTATTTGCAGAATCTAAGGATTTGAGTCTTACTATAGTTTATGACAATAATCCCTTTAGAAAAGGATTGGAGACCAGGTGGGGCTTTTCCTGTTTAATAGAGGGAATTGAAAGGTCAATCCTTTTTGATGCTGGAGGCGAAGGCCCTGTACTCCTTAAAAACATGGCAATGCTTAAAATTGATCCCAGTGATGTAGATGTGATCGTCCTTTCTCATATACACTATGACCATATTGGTGGTTTGTCCAGTTTTTTGGAAAAGAACTCAAGGGTCACTGTCTATTTGCCCAACTCCTTTCCCTTTAGTGTCAAAGATGCAGTAAAAAATACAGGTGCAAAACTTATAGAAGTAAAAGGGCCATTAAAGATATCTACTAATGTCTTCTCTACTGGGGAACTGGGCACATGGATAAAAGAGGAGTCCTTGATAATAAAGACCTACCTGGGATTAATCATAATCACAGGCTGTGCACATCCAGGCGTAGTAAATATTGTTAAAAAGGCCAAAGCGATATTTAACTCTACTGCCAAGGTCTATATGGTAATAGGAGGTTTTCATTTATTCGGGATGAGTGGATCTCAGATCAGGGGAATCGTAAACGACCTAAAAAAAGAAGGTGTTAAAAAGGTAGCACCCTGTCATTGTTCTGGTGATCTCGCCAGAAGGATATTTAAGAAGGAATATGGAAATGATTGTATTCTTGCCGGGGCTGGTAAAAAATTTGAGTTAATCGATGCCTTTCCAGCCACAACCATTAATAAAAATTAGAAGGCTTAGATGACAATGGAAGAAACATTATTCAATTCAAAAGGTGAGCCTATAGCCTACATCTCCGGTGATATGAATAAGACCATCTACCTCTGGGATGGTCATCCAGTTGCCTACCTTTATTCCTACCATATCTATGGTTTTAACGGTCTGCATCTTGGCTGGTTGATTAATGGTATCGTTTATGACTCAGGTGGCAATAGAATAGGTTTTACGTCAAATACCTGTCCTGTAGCAGGATATGAGGAACCAGCAAAGGGAAAGCAGTACCCTGTAGATAAAATTGGGCCCAGATATGAGGCTCCTCCCCTTCCTGACCTTGGTTTTAATTATTCACACCAGAAGATTTTGCGGAATTTTTAAAACGTGGGCAAGTTCATCTTTAGTTAAGACATGTCTTATATATCCAGACAATGACCCTCTTTCGAAAGCCTTGGATAATGCTTTCTGAAGGCGTTAAGGAGTATGAGTATCCATAAAAGGGGTTGAATTATGGTGACAGGTCTCTTTTCACTTGACCTTTGACAAAGTTATGTCTTATGGTGCCCAGAAGTAATGGCCCGGCTACATTTGCGGGTCGGTTTTGCTCTGAAGGACTGTTTCCTTTTGTTAGAGTGACGACCTGGGGCTTGGGACCATAGTAGAAAATTTTTTTAGAAAGGAGGTCAGCACTTTGGCACAAGGAACAGTAAAGTGGTTTAGTGATAAAAAAGGATATGGCTTCATTGAGCAGGAAGATGGTCAGGACATATTTGTTCACTACTCCTCCATTGATACGCCTGGATTCAAGAGCCTCTCCGAGGGTGATAAGGTGAGCTTTGACGTGGAAGAGAGAGACCGAGGTCCTGTGGCCAAGAACGTTAGTAAGATTTAATTCACAACCATACGGTTATAAAGGGCATCTCGCAGGGGTAAGACGAGGTGCCCTTTTATTTGAACAAGTCTCTGACAACCAAATATCCATGCCAAATAGCGACAATACACATCGACTGACTTTCGAAAACAAAGAAATCACTCTTATCGGGACAGCCCATGTGTCCAGGGAAAGTGCCAATTTGGTGGTGCAAGTTATTGAAGATGAAAAGCCAGATACAGTGTGTGTCGAACTCTGTCAATCCAGATATCAATCGATCACTCAAAAGAATCGATGGCAAAACACTGACCTTGTTAAAGTGATCAAGGAAAAAAAGGCCCTTCTCCTCCTGTCCAACCTCATGCTTGCGTATTTCCAGAAGAAAATTGGTCAGAAATTGGGCATCAAGCCAGGCGAGGAAATAATGCGAGCCATCCAAGCGGCAGAGGCGGTGGGGGCCCGTATTCATTTGGCAGACAGGGATATACGCACCACCCTATCAAGAACCTGGCGTCTCATGGGCCTATGGACAAAGATAAAGCTGTTCTCCCAGTTGGTTACTTCAGTTGGAGAATTGGATACAATCAAAGAAGAAGATATTGAGAAGATGAAAAGGGGGGATGTGCTTGAGACGCTACTTTCAGAAATCGGGGAATCCTTTCCTGAAATAAGCCGCATTTTGATCGATGAAAGAGACCAGTTCCTTGCCAATAAGATCAGAACTGCGCCAGGCAAAAACATTGTTGCAGTAGTCGGGGCCGGACACGTTCCTGGCGTTCAGAAGTACTGGAAAAAGCCGGTAGATATGGAAGTGCTGAACCAAATACCTCCCAAAGGCAAGTTATTCAGGCTCCTGAAGTGGGGCATTCCAGCTTTCATAGTGGCGCTGATTATCCTGGGTTTTTTCTATGCTGGAACCACTACTGGCACCGATATGATCAAATGGTGGATTCTGGCAAATGCCATCCTGGCAGGCCTTGGAGCTGCAATTGCACTGGGCCATCCCCTTACAGTTCTTTCTGCAATTCTCGCCTCTCCCCTGACATCTCTCAATCCCATGATTGCTGCCGGCTGGGTTTCTGGTCTGGTAGAGTCCCTCTTGGGGAAACCTAAAGTCAGGGACTTCGAGAGCTTGCCTGAAGACATCTCATCCCTGAAGGGATTCTGGAAAAATAAAATCACACGGATTTTACTGGTCGTGGTATTTACAAATATTGGCAGTTCATTGGGAACCTTCGTAGCTATACCTCTGATGGTCAAGTTATTAGCATAATCAGACACATTTTCATTTGACACCCAAACGCCTTTCTCCTAAACTCCACGCAATCCCAAAAAGGGCGGATTTTTTCGTCTCAGGAATTGTATAACTCATTGAATTCAATGGAAGCTGAATCTTTAAACTTCACCACTGCAAGTGCCTTCCGCATGAACCTACTGGGTTAAATAGAAAGGAGAATTGAATTTGAATCTGCTCTTCATAACCAAAGTGTTCCCCAGGGCGAGCGTCATTGGAGGCCCCATACTCATTCATCACAGGATCAAGAATCTTTCCAAAATGGGATATCGTATAACGCTCCTCGCACCCGCCTACTCAGAGGAGGACCACAATGACAAAAGCCTCGATCCATACTGCGAAGACATCATACTCATTGACTCCCCAAGGAGCAGAACCTCTGCGGAGGTCGAAGAACTTGAAGCAGAGCTCAAACGGCCCCCCTTTTTCCTTTCAGGAGACGGTGGTTACAACCCGAAGCTCGACGAGTCATTCAGGTCCCTTATTGCGAGACTCCCCTTTGGCGCAATCATCGCCGAGTACTCGATGATGGGTCAATATCTTGAGGGTGCAAAGGAAATCATTCCTCCCGATACCATGACCATAATCTCTGTTCACGAGTGCTACACGCAGGCCTTCCAGCAGCGGGTAAGCAAGGGAGAGCACATCAGTGAAGAAACTATCGAAAAGCTTTTCGACTATGAGTTCAGAATGTATCGCTCGGTCGACCGCGTTCTTTCCCTAACACCGGAGGATATGGAGGTTCTTATCCACCTTGCACCAGACCTCAAAGGAAAGACAGGTGTAGTCCCGCACGGCGTTGAAACTGAGTTCTACACTCCTCCTCCCCAGAGATCCTGGGATACAAAGAATATACTCTTCCTTGGCAATTTCCGGCATCACCCCAATGTTGACGCGGTAGAGAACTTTATTACGCACTGCTGGCCAAGGATATCAAAAGAGGTCTCTGACGCCAACTTCTACGCAATAGGATTCGCGCCCCCTCCCGAACTCCTCGACCTCAGAAGCGACCGCGTGGTCGTCCGGGAAGGAGGAGCGCACTCAGACGTGAGGGAAGTCTACTGGAAAAGCGATGTCTTTGTTGCCCCTATCGAACTCGGAGGGGGGTTTCGCGGAAAGATGCTCGAAGCTCTCGCCTGCGGGCTTCCAATCGTTTCAACCAGCCTTGCATCATTCGGCATTAACCCGGTAAAGGGCAAAGAGATGTTTGTAACAGACGATTACAGCAAGTTCACCGGACATGTTATCAGACTTATCAAGGACACCCGCCTCAGAAAGACCGTAAGCGACATGGCTCGAGCCCTCGGCAAACGTTTCGACCACAAAAACGCAGCCAGAAAGCTGCATGAGGTGATACAGGCTTACCACGGACATGGATAATAATTGCTTCAGGCGAAACTACCAAATCCCACAGTGAGAGATAAAATGTCGAGCAATTTTTCTAACGAGGTAAACCCTGTTAGATTTCACCCCGTTAAATAGCCGCCTTAGACGTGACATCTCTTATTAGTGAATATATTTAACAGGATCTGACACCGGCGCTACGCTTCGGGGTTATTCATGGAAATAACTTTATATCTTAAAAAACAATTTTCCAATTTAGCCCCATATGTTGTAATTAAAGTTTCACTATGTCCCAATATACATTAAGTTACTTAG
>JAUWZV010000008.1 GCA_030615105.1 Desulfobacteraceae bacterium | reverse complement strand
CTCTGTGAGCACCTTAACTCCTTAAATCCAACAACCCTTGATAAGTTTGGTTTCCAAATCAAATATCAAGTAGAAGAACGGTAAAGGGGCAAATCCCTATGCCCAATGAGCAGTATTATGTCAAATTTTCCAGATGTCTGACATTCGGAGGAATATGAATTTGCTCCTCAAGCCGCCTCTTTATTGAATCAGTAGCTGCGTTCGTAAATGTGATGGCGGCCAATATCCTGTTTGGCTTAAGCTCCGGAATAGCCTCAACGATTCTTTCGACCATTTCATAAGTCTTGCCCGCACCAGGGCCAGCAATCATCATCGTTGGCTTTTCATTTATTTCAGGAATCATCTTTTACTCTAAAAACTTAAACCCGTTCTGTATATATGTTGGGACCGTGAACCCCTCCCTATTTGATTTTTCTTTCAATTGAGATGCCAGGTTGAACGCAAATTCTGATTTATAATTCTCAATTTCTGAAAAGAACACTTCTGTGTCTATACCGTCATCACCAACCCCTTTTTCGTATTCCAGGCCTCTTTTCGGTTTGGTATCCTTCAAAGCATTCAGCAGTATTTCCTTTCCCTTGCCATTCCTGTTTGCAGCAATAAGGTCCTTCTCAAAAGTTGAATCTTCCGATATCTCTATCCGTATCAAACCATCCTGCTCATATTCTGTTTTTAGATCAGTCGCTCTTTCCTCCGTTTTTCCCCCAATATCACTATCTGTCAAGACTAATCCTTTGATAAAAAAGCCGCTCCGAATTATTTTTAGAAAATGACTAAATGCCACACCACTAACATTGATAATGTTGCACCCTACCTTTTCCAGAGTCCTATCAGAATCATCTTTATAAAAAAGCGGGATTAATAATTGTTCAGCGATGCCCTCTACCAAAATTAATTTTCGTGCGAAAAACATACGGGACTTTGTGGCATCGATGTATTTACTCAAGTAATGAATAGTGTTTTTTTCCTTCTCCTCATCAATCCCTGAAAGCACATAGTGGCTAGCAGGATTACCATTATGATCGTTAAAGATAATTACCGAACTGCTGAGACTCATTTTTGCAGCTATGTTGGTAGAATGAGTAGTGAGCAGCAATTGCATTGCTTTGCCGCTGCTTTTCTGTATGCTCTCAATGTTTTCTGCCAAATGATCCTGAAGATGTGGGTGTAGATGGGCCTCGGGTTCCTCAATAGCTATCAGCCTAAAAAATGTGTCCCCGCCGCCGACCTCTCGTGCTGAAAGATGCGATAAGATCAAAGATATATACAGCAGATTATTTCTGCCAAGTCCATTGCGCTCAACGCTAATAGGGGGCGCCCCATAAATCATGCTAATTTTCTTAAGCAGCTCATTTGCCTCAGGCGATGAAAAAATGAAATCAATGGCGTTATCAGACACACCTGATTGAAGCGAAACCTTATCAAGAAGATTTTCCACATCATCCTTTATGCTTTTCAGATTCGGGTTTTTATTAACAACATCATCCAGGTTCTTGAGAACCGTCTTTATATCATCATATTTTTCTTTATCTTTCTGAATAAGAATCCTGTAAAGCAATCGATATTCCCCGCTTGCTATCAATTCCTTCTGGGCATCTCTGAGAGCATCGAGGAACTCCATCTTTAGCATTTTAAGAAAATACATATTGCACTCGTTTGACGGATCATTCCCCCCAAAAATTGAGTAGCGATAATCACCGATAGGAAAATCAATAAAGAAAGGTCCAGTCTCTCCGGCCTCCGTCTTTTGTTTTATTATCTCTCTTTGTTTTTCAATCCACCCCACCCGGTCATAATTAGCCGTAGGCGCAAATTGGTACGTTATTTTTGCTTCAGTAATCTCTTTGTTACTGAACCAATCACCCACAATCGCCTCCTGATCGTCGTCCATTTCAGCCAAAGTGACCTCGACGCTGACTATAGGGAACTCGACCTCGTCCGGCGGTATTTCGAAATTCCTGACCTTGTCCTTGAAGGCTTCAACCGAAGCGTAATTAATGTCATCAATCTCCAAAACACGCTTCCGGAAAATCATTATTTCCTGGCTGAAAATCAGACCCAGCGCGTTTAACAGATTCGTTTTCCCAACATTATTCTCGCCTAGAACCACAGTGAACGGCTTCAATTCCACTTCAAAAGGCGGATCACCGAAATTTCTGTAATTCTTAATCAAAAGATGCTTTATATACATAATACTATCCTCACAAAATAAATTGATAACCAAAAAACAGAAAGGGCCAAATGAATTCATGAATAAAGACTAAACTGCCTGTAAGTTGTTGTTTTGTCAAATCTTTTACGATCACACCCCCAATATTTCGGATGATTCAAGTAATTGGAAGCTAATAGGGTTTGACTGTCATCAAAGAAAGAGGTTATATTAATTAAAATATATTATATTTCAGCTACTTTTTGAAGAGTCATTTATGCCAACTCTGCATTGGATAGGCAAAGATGCCAAAAAGGGGTTCGTGCAGAACGTACATAAAATATCAATGGAGAGTTCAGATACCTTGCCATTATTGCAGCCAAATATCGCTTCCATAAACCACCTGGATATCACAATCCTAAAAGTTAAAAGGCAGATCAAGAGAAGATCAATTCATAAATTGAGCTTGGGAGAAGTTTAGCAGATGTGGGACAACGCTTATCATAGATGTCGTCGGAATTCCGTAATTTTAGTTCTAAGTAAGGTTGGTGCTTTATAATTTGTCTTAATCAATCGAAGATAAATTCCCAGCAATTGTTCTTTCTTCCTCCCACATGCTCGATTGCAGATAGGTTGCAAGGTTGACATCTCTGTTGACGATGTCGAGCTTTCGACGAATATGCTCACGGTGACGATTGATAGTGGCCATCGACACGCCTTGAATCTGTGCAATTTCTTTGGTACGCATTCCATTGCGAATCAATTTACAGATTTTAATCTCTGTTGGTGTCAGGGATAAAAAACTACGAGACAAATGATTAATAAAAGGAGAAGTAATCTCCTCTAAATTAGTTCTTAGAATCTCCACATATTTTTTCTGACTTCTCGGCAGTTCCAGTGAAAGTGCGTGCAAAATCGGCATCAGGATCTTTTCGACATTTGCCTGCACATTCTTTTTGATATTTATCTTTTCTTCTTCAATCTTTTCCAGAACTGCCCTCAGGGCTGCATTCGCTTCCTGGAGTGCCTTACGCTCCACGGTAAGCTGCTTGTTCAGTTCCTTCAATTCCTGTTCACCAAAAATCCGCACGGCAGTTTTTCCGATCTGTTCAGATATTGTATCTAGCAGCAGACGCTCTTCCCTCAAAAAAGGCCCTTCATTTTCCGGCGGCCTCTCTTCAAGATAGAATACTTCAACTTCACCCATGGGCTCATTGTATAGGAGAATCCGAGAGGATTGACGCCACTTCGATACTTTGAATACACGGCTTTTATACGTTTTTCCATCGAACAAAATCCGCGCACATGTGATCTCGGAGTACTGCCACGACGGGGGCAGAATGTTAACAAGATTCTGCAGGAAATCCTCGATGGAATCGGAATAACGCTCGGCAAGTATTGCCATCCCGTACATACAATTCAATTCTTTTATGCGTTCCAGTAGAGCGACTTCAATCTTCGCAGGATCGATTTCGCTCTTATCAGGAACCGGCAAAAGGAACTTCAATTCTTTTACCGGATATTGCAGCGACAAGAGATCGATATGGGTTGAAGAATTTTTTGGCATGGCTATCAGCTTAATCACATATCATCAACATTTAATAGGCAATGAATGCCAATTTTTATACCTATTTAATATAGGCATAAAATGTGTATTTTAATTGTATTTACGGGTAAATTCATATCCGATATGAATCATTGTGTCAATAGCAAATCCAATACCGGTTTTATCTTCGAATAAAAGAAAAATTTGTTATTGGGATCGGAGGGTCTTGAAGGTGTTGGGAAAGATGAAGTCCTCGGTCATGGAAAGATATTGGTATTCCCAAGGGAATTTGAATTCTTTGAACTGGGAGACCACCTGGAAGAGGGCGAAGTTCAGGGAGCCGAAATTAAGGGATGCCAGCTCCGGTTTGAACGTGGGAACAGCGGCCACACGCTGCTCTACTGTCATACCTGCTCCTCCACCCGTTGATAGGCAAAGCACTATATTACACCGGGTCTTCACTTCAGTGATCACCTCGCGAAAGAGATCCAAAGAAGGTGATGGCTGCCCTGTCTCAGGATCCCTCACGTGGATGTGAGCCACGGTAGCTCCGGCCTCCCAAGCCCTGACGGCCTCATCAGCGATCTGTTTTGGGGTGATGGGCAGATAGGGCGTCATGGTAGGGGTGTGAATACTACCTGTGATTGCTGTAGTGATAATTTTTTTTTCCATTTGCTTTTTCCCTATTCTTTTGTGTCTACACCTTTTTCAGAAAAGCCTTCTTGCCTTATCTAGCATCTTCGCTTTTTGAGGTCTATTTTGTCCCTTGTTTTTAATCAGTTATCCCTCAGCATTCTTAAAATTAATAATTTTTTGCTAATAAAATAACTACAACAATCAGGAGGATATAGTTAACACTCCAAAAATTTATGCTAATGAACGGCCATTCATATTAATTAACAATCTTTGTTTGTAGTATATAATGACATGAGCTGTCAAACAAACACCTTTTTTAAAATTTCTCGTTATTCGTTCCCTAATAACAGATAACGATTAACAATTAACGATTAACAAGGCCCTTCAAGGCCTTATCAATCTTTTCCTTTAGCTCTGGTTTGCTTCCTGCAAGTTCTTTTGCCTTATTAAAATGGAAAAGGGCCTTCTCTCTCCTTCTTAGCTTGCTGAAATATATCCCTAAATTATAATGAGCCAGGGCTAATTTACCCTGCCGGCCGTAAACAAGACCAAGATTATGATAAATCCTGTCTTTGACTTGTGGAAGGAAGGTCAGCTTATTATAGACCCTGGAGGCCTGATTATATTGTTCAAGATGTTGAAAAGATAGGGCCAGAAGATACATGATCTCCTTATCTTTAGGGGATATCTTAAGTGCCTCCTGCAAGATAGATACGGAATTTTCGTATTGACCATTTATCTGATAGGCCTTACCCATGGCGAACATAATAGGGATAGAACCTTCCTTTTTCTTTAATGCTATTTTTAAGTGATTGAGGGCCTCATTTATCTTTCCCTCTCTTTCCAGGATAAGTCCGAGACCATAATGGGCCACAATAGATTCAGGATCGGCAATGAGCTTTTTTTTGAATTCTCTTGTTGCATCTTCCTTATCATTGCATAGGGCTAAAACCATAGCATGAAAGAGCGGAAAGCGGGACCGCAACTCTTTTGTTTTGTCAGGCTCAGGCATCTTCTTATATCCTTGTAACATTGTCTCTATATTGGCCATCCTCTCCGGAGTTCCTGGATGGGTAAGGAGGTAAGGTGGGGTTCCTCCCTCTCCATACCATCTTTCCCTTTGAATCTTCTTTAATACTGTGATCATTCCCTCTAAGTTAAAGCCTGACGCATAAGTATATTTAAACCCTAACTGATCAGCCTGCCTTTCATCCTCTCGGCTGTATCCAAGTTCGGCCTGAATTCCGGCAGCTATTGAACTGGTCATAAGGGCACCTGCTGCCTTGCCTCCAGCAAGAATTCCTGCTAAGACACCAGCGATCGTGGCCATTCCAATCTTCTTAGATCTTTCTATCCTTAAGGCAAGATGCCTGGCACTTACATGACCAAGTTCGTGTGCCAGTATAGAGGCCAACTCATCTACATTCTCCATCGCATTAATTAGACCTGAAAAGATAAATACATGGCCGGCAGGGGCTGCAAATGCATTGAGATTATTTTCTTTTACCACGTAAAAGTTAAGGGGGAAATAAGGTATCTCGATTTGACGACCTATATATGTACCAAGGTCATTGATATACTGATCTATATATGGATAGTCGGCAAACTCATAATGGGACTTTATACTTTTAAGAAACCTCTCTCCAAGCTCAGTTTCCTCTTCTGGGGATAAAAATACGGCCAGGGAGTCTGCGAAAGAGGTGGTAATTATAAAGGGTACTGCAAGAAGGATGAAGAAATGTTTAATTTTCACTTTTAGAAACTTTCTTGTCTATATCTACCCTTGGGGCCTCAAACCATAGACCTTCAAGGTCATAGAATTCTCTTACTGGCTGGTAGAAGATGTGAACTACAATATCACCATAGTCCAATAAGATCCAGTGGCCATCTCTTTCACCCTCTATGCCGAAAGGGATAAAACCTTCCCCTTTCATTCTTTTCTCGAGATGTTGGGCAATGGCCTGGACCTGCCTGCTGGATTTACCGCTGGCAATAAGGAAGTAGTCGGTTATGGTGGTTAACTTTTCAACCTCAAACAGGACAGGGTCTGTTGCTTTCCTTTCAAGGATGATATTAACACATAGAAGGGCCTTATCGAGTGGATTCATTAATTGAGGTACAAACCTACCTTTTCTATATACTCTCTTACTACCTCCGGGACCAAAAAGCGAATAGATTTCTTCATGGCCACCATTTCCCTTATTTGAGTCGCTGATATATCTATCAATGTTGTGTCTTTATTAAGTAAGATATTTCCCGATGGATGGCAAGAGCATTTTCTTTTTTGGTCCCATACAAAGCCAACATCAAGAGAGTCAAGAAATGTTAAAAAATTTTCCTTATTAAACCCCGGTCTATTAATAACAACAAAAGAGGCGTAGGCAAAGAGGTCCTGGTATTCCTTCCAGGTCTTTATCTCTATAAAGGCATCTGCCCCAATAATAAAAAATAGCTCAAGTTTAGATCCAAAATGGGAATGGAACAATCGTAGTGTTTCAATGGAGTAAGATAAACCAGGCCTTTTCCCCTCAATATCCCACACCTCAAGTATAGGCGAAGTTTTACTTGCCAGTCTTACCATCTCGAGGCGATGAGAAAAATCAGCGAGGGGTTTCTGAGGTTTATGTGGTGGCATACCAGATGGTATTAGATAGACCTTTGTAAGACCTATATCCTCACCTATCTCCTCAGCCACCCTCAGGTGACCTAAATGAATCGGATTGAAGGTCCCTCCCAGGATACCTAATTTCACGTCCTTACCTGTCCGGATCCAAATACAGTGAACTTTGTGGTGGTCAGCTCCTTTAGACTCATTGGTCCATAGGCATGCAACTTTGATGTACTGATCCCAATCTCTGCACCTAAACCAAGCTCGAAGCCATCATTAAATCTGGTTGAGGCATTTACCAGTACTACCGAGGCATCTACCTTTTCCAGAAATTCTTTAGATCTCTCATAGTCCTTTGTAATAATTGCCTCCGTGTGATTAGAGCCATATCTATCAATATGATCCAGTGCCCCATCCATATCCTTAACAATCTTGACCGCCAGGATAAGGTCTATAAAAACTCTGCTGGCCAATCACTATCATCGGCTAATTTCAGGCCAGGAACCAGCCTGAGGGAATCCTCGCAGGCCCTTATTTCAACTCCTGCCTTTTTGAACTCTTCTACCATGCCAGGCAGAAAAAAAGGGGCTATTTTATTATGCACCAGCATCGTTTCCATTGCATTGCAGACCCCAGGTCTTTGAACCTTGGCATTAAAACATATCTTTCGAGCCATATCTAAGTCAGCGAATTCATCTACATAGACATGACAGACACCTTTAAAATGTTTTAATACCGGGATCCTTGAATTTTCAGCAACAAACCTGATCAGACCCTCGCCACCCCTGGGAATAATCATATCCACATAATCATCCATACTTAAAAGAATACCAACTGCCTCATGTTCAGTAGATGGGATCACCTGGATCGATTTCTCTGGTAGATTGGCCTTGTTCGATGCCTCTGTTATGATTTCGTTCAGGATTAAATTGGAATTTATTGCCTCAGATCCCCCCTTTAATAAAACTGCATTACCTGATTTTAGGCAAAGGGCAGCCGCGTCAACTGTTACATTAGGCCTGGATTCATAAATAAAGCCTATAACTCCCAAGGGGATCCGTACACGGCCCACCTGCAATCCGTTTGGTCTTTTCCACATACCTGTTACTTCACCTACTGGATCAGGAAGGGCAGCTACTTCCCGTAAACCGGCAACCATTGAGTTAATCGTTTTTTCATCGAGGGTCAATCTATCGATCATTGCTGGATTTAGCCCCTTTTCCTTGGCTAACGTGATATCCTTGGCATTTATCTTAATTATATCCTCTTTCCTGGAAAGAATATTCGCTGCCATGCCCTCCAAGGCAGTGTCCTTTTCACCTCTCTTAGCAACCCTTAAAAGTCTCCCAGATTGCTTGGCATCTCTTGCCATAATCCTTATCATTTCATTAAGATCCATTTTTCCTATATAACTCCTAACCCGGATAAAGCCAGAACTAAAAAGATTTTAAAGTTGTATTACGGGTTGCATGTTCAACATTGAAATACGAAATCCTAAGCACGAAATACTAAACAAATTCAAATGACAAAAAACAAAATTCAAAACATCATGATTTGATAGGTATTCGGATCGTTTAAGCATTGTATAGCAGTTTATCATGTTTTAAATATTTGATATTCGGATTACGAATTTATTTTTTGCCAAAAAATACTGATTAAGGATTATTTATATGAAAGTGTAGGGGCCGATGCCCTCATCGGCCCGTTCGGGGAACGGGCGCTACACTTTGATGCTTCGTTGTGACCGAAAGGCCATGGGAGTTCATAGAACAAGATTATCTTTATGAATGACCTCATCGTAATGTTTGTAGCCCAATGCCTTTTCTATCTCTTTAGTTTGAAGCCCCATAATCTTTTCCGCATCGGCTGAATGATAATTGACAAGGCCGGTCGCAAGGCTTCTTTCCTCCCTGTTGATTATCATCACAGAATCTCCAATGTTAAATTTCCCATAAACTGCAACTATGCCTGAGGGAAGCAGGCTTTTTCCTTTTTTAACCAGGGCATCTTCCGCGCCCCTGTCTACCATTATCCTTCCTTTAGGTGATTTTGTAAAGGCAATCCAGTGCTTGCGGCTTGGCATTGGTGTAAGTTGAGGCAAAAAGAGAGTCCCTTCCTCCTTCCCCCCAAAGATTTTGCCAATTATATTCCTTTTTAAACCATTGGCAATAATGGTAGGAATCCCGCATATGGCTACATCCCTGGCAGCTTTAACCTTGCTTTCCATACCACCTCTTCCTAAGGAACCTGGAATGGAGCTTGCAATCTTTTCTATTCTGTTCGTTACCCTTTCAACTAAAGAAATAAGCCGGGCATCTTTATTTAATCGAGGGTCATTGTTAAAAAGACCATCTATATTGGTCAGGTTAATAACGAGGTTAGCCCCTGCTAGATTGGCCATCATAGCACTGAGATTATCGTTGTCACCAAATTTTATCTCATCTACCACAACAGTATCATTTTCGTTGATGATCGGGATAACCTTCCAATTAAGAAGGGTAAAAAGGGTATTTCGTGTATTTAGATATCTCATCCTATTGGTGAGATCATCCCTTGTAACTAATACCTGGGCTACCTTCCGGCCGTACCTTTTAAAGGCCTCCTCATAGGCAAGCATTAAAGAGTTTTGACCTCCTGCTGCAATGGCCTGCTGCTGGGAAATGGATTGTGGTCTTTGAGAAAGTCCCATCTTTTTTATGCCAGAGGCAATGGCACCTGAAGATACAAGAATAATCTCCAGCCTTCTTTTTTCCATAAGGTAACAGGTATCTTCGCTAAGATCATTTATAACATTTAGGTTTAGACCCTCTTTTGTTGTGAGCACTCCACTTCCAATCTTGATAACTGCCCGCTTAACAGGCTGGAGTATATCTTTCCTTAAATTTTTCATTGGTTGTGTTCTTTGTGTTTGTGGGATTTATTGTGTTCCTAACGGTAAACTTTAGGCAATTTAGCCCTGGCCCAGACCCGCCTGCCTGATGGCGGGCAGGCCTGGCAAAACCTGACTTAGCAAAGATAAACCCGCCTCAGGCGGGTAAACCAGGATTGGTGATACATCAGAAGCAAGCGTATATTCAAATCATGTCGCACCAGGGCGGGCTCACTTTAGTTCACTTTAGGCACTTTAGGCCCGTCTGCCTCGCAAGGCCCTGCACGCTCGTGCCTTGCAGTGGCAGGCGGGCTTGGCGAGCGGGCAGACACTTTTTTATGGAAGAGCTTTATCCTTTAGTAACTGTTTAAGTTCCTCTACTCCTTCTCCGGTAAGGGCAGAGATTGCCAGACACCCATAACCCAGGTCATTAAAGGAACGACAAATTTCCTCAATACTTTTATTATTGTTAGGACTTAGGTCAATCTTGTTTATCAGTACTACCTGATCCTTTTGAATAAGGGATGGATGGGATAGTTTTAGTTCTTCTTGCACTATATAAAAATCTTTGAGAACATCCCCAGAACTTGGGTTATAAATATCCAGCACGTGCAAAAGAAAACTGGTCCGCTCAATATGTTGTAAAAATCTATGCCCTAAGCCCCTGCCATTGCTTGCACCTTCTACCAAGCCCGGAATATCAGCAATGGTAAGAGGTTGTTTGTCATCATAAATAATAACCCCTAAATTAGGGGCAAGAGTTGTAAATGGATAGTCGGCTATCTGGGGATGTGCATTGGAAAGGCGGGATAGAAGTGTAGATTTGCCGGAATTTGGTAAACCTATAATGCCTATATCAGCTATAAGTTTGAGCTCCAGTTTTAGTCTTTTTTCTTTTCCTTTCTGGCCCTCCTGGGCAAACCTGGGAGCCCTGTTGGTTGAGGTAGCAAAATGCTTATTTCCTTTACCACCTTGTCCACCCTCCATTAATAATATCTGTTGGTTATCGTGAACTAAGTCAGCCAGCAGTTCCCCAGTTTCCCTGTCTTTTACCATGGTCCCTACCGGAACCAGTATTTCGATATCGCTTCCTCTTTTCCCTGACCTGTTTTTACCTCTTCCGGACCTGCCATTTTGGGCCTTAAAATGATGCTTGGAGCTAAAATCGTAAAGGGAATAGAGCTTTCTGGTGGCCTTGATTAAAACATTTCCACCCTTTCCTCCATTCCCACCATCAGGCCCCCCCCTTGGTACAAATCTTTCTCTGTTAAAACTTACACAACCAGGCCCTCCGTCACCTGATTTTACGGTGATCTCGGCCTCGTCAATAAATCTCATATATTTGTGTGCCATTGTTTGTAGTCCGTTGCAACAAACAATAAACAACGGACTACTGACTAATTATTAAGGAACATAGACACTTGCTTGTTTTCTGTACTTACCCAATCTTTCAAAGGTAACTACCCCATCAATCTTTGCAAAAAGCGTGTAGTCTCTCCCAACACCTACATTATTTCCTGGATGGATACCGGTTCCCCTTTGTCTGACAATGATTGAGCCGGCCTTAACAATCTGACCACCAAATCTTTTTACACCCAGTCTCTTCCCTGGACTATCTCTACCATTCCTGGAACTTCCACCTGCTTTTTTGTGTGCCATCTTTGTCTCCTTTTTTCATCAATAGTTATTCGTTATATGTTGATCATTGTCAGGAAACCAATAACCAATAACGAATAACGAGATTCATGCCTCAATCTCAATTATTTTTACTCCTGTGAAATCTTGCCTGTGACCCTGTTTTTTTCTATATCCCTTCCTTCTTTTATATTTAAATACAATTATCTTCGGCCCTCTTCCCTGCCTGGTAATCTTAGCTACCACCCTGGCATTTTCCAAAACAGGTCTCCCAGATGTTACCTTTCCCTCTTTGGAAACAAGCAAGACTTTATCAAAATAAACCTCATCTCCTACCTTGCCATCCAATTTTTCAACCTTTATATCTTCACCTGTTTTTACCTTATATTGTTTGCCGCCCGTTTGGATGACTGCATACATTCTAACCCTCCAATATTTCAAGATAAATTTAAATTACCTTAACTCCATAGCAAAGTCAATAAAAACCTACTCTTTAAAGGGGCTGATAAGAAAGGTTCTTTATATAAGGCTATATACTAAAAATGTCAATCTTGATTTAGAATGATTTTTATGTGTGGTAGACTAATATGACATTTTGTGGTAATAAAAAATCAGGGGCTTCACCCCGATTGGAATATTGGCCTGCCCTGGCGCGACGGGATGTGGATATGAAATTGTTTTCACTGATTATAAATGCCTGACTTTCCATTACCGCATCTTGATATGCCAGGTCTGGGCCAGGGAAGAATAGAATACTGGCCCGCCCGCCTCCCCGCCTGCCATCCGTCGGGCAGGGCCTGAGCGAGAGCGATGGCGGGCAGGCACAAATTGGTTGCCAATAAAAGTTAGCTGATTTTCCCGCCTACAGCGGGATAGAAATTCCGATATATTATTAGAGGGGATATTATTCTATGCCAATTTATGAATACCAGGCAGAGATTCCTGAAAAAGGCTGCAAGGTTTGCCGAGAAAGCTTTGAGTACATCCAGGGCGTTGATGAAAAACCCCTTTCTCATTGCCCAAATTGTAGTAAAAGAGTTAAAAGGATTATTTCATGGTGTCATGCTGCAGTTATTGATCCATCACCAGAATATACCAGCACAGAAAGAAAGATAACCGAATACGAGAAAGCAGGTCTATATAGTCATGCCGCAGAGTTGGCTGACAAACACTCAGATAAGACCAAAGACAAACTTCTAAAAGAGAGGGCCCTCGAAAATTATAAAAAGGCTGGTTATAAATTTGATTCCACTCCTAACAATGACAAATAAAGTGCCTAAAGTACTTAAAGTGAGCCCGCCCTGGTGCGGCATGATTTGAATATACGCTTGCTTCTGATGTATCACCAATCCTGGTTTACCCGCCTGAGGCGGGTTTATCTTTACTGAGTCAGGTTTTGCCAGGTCTGGGCCAGGGCTAAAGTGCCTAAAGTTAAGGGATTCTGAATGCTGAATGCTGGATTGTGGAATCGTTTCGAGTAACCAGTATCAATTATTCGGTAATCAGAACAGACCCCCGCCTGCCATGCATTGTAACCTATCATTAAGGGGATAGCTGTTTGAGAAACCAAATTTTAAGTCACTTTGTTTAATCAGCAGAAAGGCATTGCGGGCAGGCAACAAACCGCCTGTCCCTGTATTATTTAACTTGATAATTCCCTGTAGCGACTCGACTGAGCTCGCCGAAGTCTTGCTACAGGGTTACCATATAGTCCCTCCCCCTGGATGCCCGCCTGCCACTGCGAGGCACGAGCGGGCAGGGGGGAGGCCTGCCCTGTTAAATAGGATGATCGATGCTGTAATAATGAAAAGAGATATCTATAAATTCAATATGTTACAAATTTTTCACAATCTCTATTTAACAGGGTGAAGTGGGGGTGATAAAATGTTTGTTCACCCTCCCCTTTATCCGCCAGAGGCGGATTAATCCCCTCCCATCCCCGCTCCCTAAAAGACCGGGATCTGCGACAAGGGAGGGGCGTTTGATATTAGATACCCTGCAGCTTGCTGCATGGTAGTTCATTGACCCATTCTCAAAAAAGGATGCAATTTAGGGAGATTGGAGGGAGGAATAATGTCAGATTTTTTTCAAAATGGTGAAATCGCAACATTTCATAGGCTTAGATCCAGAGATCTCAAAGAAATTGAGGGAGAACTCGAAGAGGCCACAAAACATAGGCCTATTTCCCTTGTTCTTCCATACATTCCAATTGAACTCCAGGGGCCTGGTCTTCCTAAGATAGTCGAGGAACTCAGGAATGTAAAATACCTTAAAAATATCATTGTTGCTGTTGGAAGAGCAAATGCAGAGGAGTTTAAACAAGCAAAGAAATTTTTTTCTGCTCTTCCCCAGAAACCAAAATTGATCTGGTGTACAGGCCCGGCAATTGAAGATATATATAAAATACTGGCTGAAAACGGAATCAATGTTGGTGATGATGGCAAGGGAAGGTCTGCATGGGTCTCCTACGGATATATCCTGGCGCTCGAAGATAGTCAGGTTATTGCATTGCACGACTGCGATATTGTCACCTACAACAGGGATCTCCTTGCACGGCTCTGTTACCCAGTTGCACATCCAAACATTGGCTTTAGCTTTTGTAAGGGATACTACAGCAGGGTTACGGATCGGATGCACGGAAGGGTGACACGGGTCTTTGTAACACCTCTTATCAGGGCCCTGAAAGAAACCCTGGGATCTAATCAGTTTTTAGATTACCTCGATAGTTTCAGATACATCCTGGCCGGGGAATTTTCCATGGATGTAGATTTGGCCCGACAGATCAGAATCCCTGGTGATTGGGGATTGGAGGTTGGGGTTCTTGCTGAGATTCACAGAAATTGTGCATTGCGCAGAATATGCCAGGTTGACCTTTCCGATAACTATGAACACAAGCATCAACCCTTAACCCTGGAAGATCCCAACAAGGGTTTGTTAAAGATGGGAACAGACATTGCAAAATCCATATTTAGAACTATGGCAAGTATGGGATACACCTTTACAAATGAGTCTTTTGTGACCTTGAGATCGATCTATTTGAGGATTGCTCAGGACCTTATCGCTCAGTATGAATATGATTCTGAGATCAATGGACTAATTTATGACAGGCATCAAGAAGGTAGTTCGGCCGAGGCATTCGTCATGTGCATTGTTATCGCTGGCCAGCAGTTTCTCGAAACACCGGTTGATGTTCCACATATACCGAATTGGAACAGGGTACTCTCCGCCGTTCCAAATATATTTGAGTTATTGATCAATGCTATTGAACATGACAATAACAAAGACTATTAAGTAGGACTCCCTGTCGTGCATTAAGGTTCATCAGGATTAATGATTTTAATGATCTCCAGTTGGAAGGATGGTCTTTTGCTTAATACATTGCTTAAGAGCCTGACGAAGATTATTGAAATCCCTATCCCGGCCAGGATACCAACGAGTGTAAATAAATCTAAATTTAAACTATATAGTTTACCAAAATAATTTCCAAGGGCAGCCCCTCCCACCAAACCTATTGCAGGAATCATATAGACAACCATAGAGGCCTTTGTGACTGTGCCAGAAGGTATGCCTATTAGCACAATGTCATCAGCCTTAGCACCAACGGGATTTAGGGCCTCGGAAAGCATCTCTTTGCCACCACCAAGCATCTGACAGAAACCCTTTGCCATACATTGAGCACATTGTTCTTTTCTGTCTGTTATAACAAGTGCCTTTTTGCCCCTTGCCTCTTTGACCATCCCTTCTTCCTGGATCAAATAAGTCTTAGGCCTTTTCCTTATTTCCAGATTTTTCTGATCCATTTTATTAGATCTCCTATAACTTTTCACCTGGAGACAAGATTTTCAATGGCTCATAACCCTTAAGCCCTGAGTGTTAAGAAATAAAAAACAACTAACTACTGACAACGGACAACGTATATAATAGGAATCTTGACTATAGGAAAAAGGAGGAAATTGTCAAGCAATTTGAAGTAATTCAGACAGGATAAAACTATTCTTTGCTGATAGATGTCTTATTAGATTGAATTTTTTGCTTTAAAAAATTAATATATTACCTTCTTGTTAATGCCTTAATCCTTATAACCTTAAGGTATCTCAATTACCTACTGAATGATAAAATAGTTTAGTAAAATTAAAAAGGACCCATATTCTATGAAATCGGTTTTAATCACCGGCGGTGCCGGATATATTGGAAGTCATGTGGTAAAACTTTTAGGTGAAAACACAGATTATAACATTACAGTGATTGATAATCTTTCTACTGGAAAAAAGGAGGCAGTTCTTTATGGAGATTTGATAGAGGAGGACTTATCAAATTTTAATGTTATTTCTGAAATTTTTTCAGAAAAAAAATTTGATGCTATTATTCACTTTGCTGCCTCAATTATTGTTCCTGAATCTGTAACTGATCCCTTAAAATATTACTCAAATAATACTATAAATACTATTAAACTGCTTGGAGTTGCACTTCAATACAAGGTTAAATATTTTATCTTTTCTTCCACGGCTGCAGTTTATGGTATCCCTGATGAAATCCCTATAAGAGAAACAACACCAGTTAACCCTATAAATCCCTATGGGATGAGCAAGCTTATGAGTGAAAGGGTTTTAGTTGATACTGCCAAGGCTAATAAAAATTTCAGGTATATTATATTAAGATACTTTAATGTTGCCGGGGCATCATCTGATGGGAAGATAGGCCAGAACTTTCCCCAGGCTACACACCTTATTAAAAAGGCTGCCCAAACAGTTATTGGCAAAGAAGGGTATTTAGAAATTTATGGAACGGATTATGATACACCTGACGGAACAGGGGTAAGGGACTATATCCATGTTGAAGATCTGGCTGCTGCCCACCTGTCTGCCCTTGAATATTTAAAGGAAGGTAATAGCTCGGGTATCTTTAATTGTGGATATGATAAGGGCTACTCAGTAAGAGAGGTTATTGATGAGATGAAAAAGGTCAGTGGAATTGATTTTGCTGTCAAGGAATCAGCAAGAAGGCCTGGTGATCCTCCAATCCTAATAGCCGACAATAGTAAAATTTTAAGTCATCTAAACTGGAGACCTCAATTCAATAACCTTGCCATTATTTGTAAAACAGCCTTAGAGTGGGAAAAGACCTGCTCTAAGCTTAAGGTACGTTTATGAAGGCCAAGATCAAATATAACGTCATACCCAACCTGCCTCAGCAACTGGAGAGCTTGAGGCGTTTGGCCTATAACCTTTGCTTCGGTTGGAAGGGAGAGATCCGGGATCTTTTTCAGCGCATAGGCCCGCGGCTATGGGAGGAGTGTGGACACAACCCGGTGCTGATGCTGGGTCTGGTCAGTCAGGATCGGCTGGATGAGTTATCCTCTGACCAGGGCTTTCAGGCCCAATTAGAGCAGGTGAGCCAGGATTTTGACCGCTATCTGTCTCAACCCCGCATCCAGGCAATGGATTACCTTCCCGATGTGCCCTTTCAGGTAGCATACTTCTCAGCCGAGTTCGGTTTGACTGAGTGCCTGCCAATCTACTCCGGGGGTATGGGGGCCCTGGCCGGGGATCATCTTAAATCAGCCAGCGATTTGAATATGCCTGTGGTCGGAGTGGGTCTCCTGTATCAGGAGGGCTACTTCAGCCAGTACCTCAGCTACGACGGCTGGCAGATGGAGACCTATCTGGCCAACGACTTCGCCAATATGCCGGTCAGTCTGGTCAGAAACCAGGAGGGCCAGCCTCTAAGCGTCTCAGTGGACTTCAAAGGCCAGCCTGTCCAGATCTTGATCTGGCGCGTCAACGTGGGGAGAGTACCCCTATACATGCTGGATACTAATACCGGAGTCAATCCGCCTGAGTTTCGCCAGACCACGGCCCAACTTTACGGTGGGGACCGGGAGATGCGGCTCAGACAGGAAATCGTTCTTGGGATCGGTGGTATTAGAGCTCTCAAAGCCTTGGGGATCGAGCCTACTGTCATCCATATGAACGAAGGCCACTCGGCCTTTTCTGCCTTGGAGCGAATCAATATCCTGAGAAGGGAGAAGGGCCTGTCTTTTGATGCCGCACGGGAGTTTGTCCTGGCCAGTACGGTTTTTACCACCCACACCCCGGTCCAGGCAGGGAATGACGTCTTTGACCCGGAGCTGGTTCGGGCCTACTTCGAGGAATATGCCAAGGGGATGGGGATCAACTTTAGGGTGTTGTTGGGTTATGGCCGCCTTGAGCCTCGGGATGAAAACGAGCACTTTAGTATGAGCACCCTGGCTCTGCGACTCTCCTCCCACACTAATGGGGTAAGCAGGCTCCACGGCCATGTCTCCCGGAATATTTGGCAAAAGGTCTGGCACAACCACCCGGTGGAAGATGTACCTATAGACCACATAACCAATGGCATCCATGTTCCCACCTGGATCTCGAGGGATATGGCAAGGCTCTTTGACCGCTACCTGGGTCCAGACTGGGCAGAAGATCCGGACAATGAGTGTGTCTGGGAGCATGTAGAACAGATACCCAGCACAGAGCTGTGGCGGACCCACGAACGGTGCAGGGAATATCTGGTCAGCTTTGCCCGTCGTCGTCTGGCTGAACAACTCAAGAACCGGGGAGCCTGCGCTACTGAAGTGCAGGCTGCAGACGAAGTCCTGACCCCTGAGGCCCTGACCATCGGCTTTGCCCGCCGCTTCGCCACTTACAAGAGGGCCACCCTCCTCTTCAGGGACGCGGATCGGTTGGAGCGCATAGTCAACCACCCGGAATACCCGGTACAGATCATCGTTGCCGGGAAGGCCCACCCTCAAGACAATGAGGGCAAGGAACTCATAAAGGCGATCATTCACTTGGCACGGCAGGAGAGATTCCGCCGCCGCATCGTCTTTCTGGAGGACTACAACATAAACATAGCTCACCACATGGTCTCTGGAAGTGATCTCTGGCTTAATACGCCCCGCCGTCCCCTGGAAGCCTGTGGAACCAGCGGTATGAAGGCACTGGCCAACGGTTCTCTGAACCTCAGTGTGCTGGACGGATGGTGGGATGAGGGTTATCATCGGGACTTCGGATGGGCCCTGGGTCACGGGGAAGTCTATCAGGACCATGAAGCCCAGGACGACATTGAAAGCCGCGACCTCTACCACATCCTGGAAAAGGAGGTTGTGCCCCTTTTTTACCAGCAGGGCCCTGACGGCATTCCCATGGGTTGGG
This sequence comes from Desulfobacteraceae bacterium, assembly GCA_030615105.1. GTDB lineage: Bacteria > Desulfobacterota > DSM-4660 > Desulfatiglandales > B25-G16 > JAUWNK01. The sequence continues at coordinate 17,480 of JAUWZV010000008.1, read as the reverse complement.
TGGAAAAGATGAGGTCTGGTCTCCGGCACCTGGCCCCGATTTTTAACGCGCACCGGATGGTGCAGGAGTATGTCAGCCGCTATTATCTGCCCTGCTCGAAACGTTTCAATACCTTGTGCAGCGATGAGTTTGCAGGTGCCAAAGACCTGGCTGCCTGGCGGAAAAAGCTGATGACTAGCTGGCATGAGGTCTCCATTGAGGAGGTTACTTACAGTGGTGGTCTGGAAATGCCCGTGGGCCAGCAAGTAGATGTAATGGCACGGGTCAGGCTCGGAACCCTGTCACCGGAAGATGTGACCGTGGATGCCTATTACGGCCCTTTGGACCAACACGGGGACTTTGCCGAGCGGGAGACAGTTCCCTTGGAAGTTGTGGACTCGGTCGATGGGATTTACACCTTCCGCGGTCAGATTCCATGCCAGAAGACAGGTCGCTTTGGCTACACCGTGCGCGTCACGCCCAGCCATAAGAGGCTTGAGAACCGCTTTATCATGGGTTTGGTTACCTGGGCATGATGTTTGAAACTGGAAACTAAGTCATGGGTGTAATCAACTGGGCGTGAAGGAAGTAAGAAGTAAGAAGTAGGCAGTTTGATCTTTGCTGGTTGCGGAGGAACAAATAACAAATGACAACCACACTAAGTCCTGAAGAGATAAAGAGCCTTGTTTCAGGTGAGCTTGCAGATCCCTTTACCTTGCTCGGTGCCCACCCGGTCTCCCTCGACAAAGGGCCAGCAGTAGCTGTCAGGGCCTTCCTGCCAGGGGCCCGGACCGTGACTGTCTTGGACCTGGTTTCTGACCGAGAAGTAAAGACTCGTCTGGTGGACAAGCACGGGCTTTTCGAGGCGGTCTTGCCAGGGAAAATGGAGATCTTACCATACCGTCTCAAAGTGAACTTCGGCGCCGGGACCATCTCAACCTTTTACGACTGCTACTCCTTTCGGCCTGTCCTGACCGAGTACGATCTTTATCTCTTCAACCAGGGCAACCACTACGAGATCTACGAGAAGCTGGGAGCGCATCCCTGGCAGCACCAGGGAGTCTCGGGCGTTCTCTTTGGCGTCTGGGCTCCCTCTGCAACCCGGGTAAGCCTTGTGGGTGACTTCAACCAGTGGGATGGTCGGCGGCACCAGATGCGGTGCCGGGGGGCTTCCGGGGTCTGGGAACTTTTTGTTCCCCATCTGGGGCTGGATTTGCTTTATAAGTTTGAAATCCGCACCCGAGAAGGCATTCTTCTAATCAAGGCCGACCCCTTTGCCTTCCGCTTCGAAGAACGGCCCAAGACCGCGGCTGTTGTGCATGACCTGAGCGGTTTTCCCTGGACCGATCAGGACTGGATGACATCTCGAGCCAGGCAAGATCCTCTGAGCCGGCCTCTGGCTGTCTATGAGGTTCATCTCGGCTCATGGCGTCGCCGGGTCGAGGAGGACAACCGCTGGCTCATGTACCGAGAGGCGGCAGATGAACTTGTTCCCTATGTAAAGGAGATGGGGTTCAACTGTATCGAGTTCCTGCCCCTATCTGAGCACCCCTTTGATGGCTCCTGGGGCTATCAGGTTACTGGTTACTATGCCGCGACCTCTCGCTATGGAACACCAGATGATTTGATGTATCTGGTGGATCGCTGCCACGCCGCAGGACTAAGCGTCATCCTCGACTGGGTCCCGGCCCACTTCCCCAGAGACGCCTATGCCCTGGAATACTTCGATGGGACTCACTTATACGAGCATGCAGACCCCCGCCAGGGTGTCCATAAGGATTGGGACACCCTGATCTTCAATTACGGCCGCAACGAGATCAAGAACTTCTTAGTGGCCAATGCACTCTTCTGGTTAGACAAATACCATGTAGATGGGCTGCGTGTCGATGCTGTGGCCTCAATGCTCTACCTGGACTACTCCCGTGAGGAAGGGGAGTGGATTCCCAATCCATACGGCGGCAGGGAGAACCTCGAGGCCATTGACTTCATCAAGACCCTAAACTCCAAGATCTATGAACGCTATCCCGGGGTGGTGACCATTGCCGAGGAGTCCACAGCCTGGCCCGGGGTCACACGTCCGGTCCATCTCGGGGGCCTGGGTTTCATGTTCAAGTGGAACATGGGCTGGATGCACGATATGCTGACCTTCATGTCAAAGGACTCGGTCCACCGCCGGTACCACACTGACAATCTGACCTTTGCCCTGCTATATGCATTTCACGAAAACTTCATCCTGCCCTTGTCCCACGATGAGGTTGTTCACGGGAAGGCCTCCCTCCTGGCCAAGATGCCAGGGGATGACTGGCAGAAGTTTGCCAATCTACGTCTGCTTTTGGGATATATGTATGGGGAACCGGGCAAAAAGACCTTGTTCATGGGAGACGAGTTCGGTCAATGGTCGGAATGGGACCACGATCAGGCCCTCCAGTGGCACCTTCTCGAATACGAGCCTCACAAGGGGCTGCAAAGGTTTGTCAAGGACCTCAACAGAGTCTATGTTTCTGAACCGGCCTTGTACGAGCTTGACTTCGATCCCGCAGGGTTCGAGTGGATTGATTTTCGGGACGCTGACTCCTCAGTGGTATCTTTCATCCGCAGGGGAAAAGCCCCGGATCAAACCCTGGTCTTTGTCTTTAACTTCACCCCAGTCCCACGGATGGATTACCGCGTAGGTGCCCCCCTGCCGGGATTCTATCAGGAGCTGATCAACTCAGATGCGGCCTGTTACGGTGGGTCCAACCTGGGCTTAGGAGGAGGCGTCACAGCTGACCCCAAGCCCTGGCACGGACAAACCTATTCCATCAACATTCACCTGCCCCCCTTGGGTATGCTTCTTCTCAAGTCCAAGGTAGGGTAAATATCAAATGTTAAAGTTCAAATTTGATAGTCTCGTAAAAACTCAAATAGAATGTCATTGCGAGCGGCGCGAAGCAATCTCCTATACCATTAGTTCTTGTATTTATTAGATTGCTTCGGGCTAACGCCCTCGCAATGACACCGGCTGATGACTTTTTATGAATGCATCAGATTCCACAGGAAAGAATTTGGCATTAATTTTATCAAGAAAGAGTATTTGCTCAATATCATGTGGGTAAAACCCTTACGGCCTGCCCTGGTGCGACTTGCCAGGAATATGCCGTTTTCGTTATAACATCTCGGAAGTTGGAATCATAGAACTTGCACCTGTAAAATCAGGTCTGGGCCAGGGGTAAACCCCGGTTAGGAATTTAGGCGTAAGCCTTTTATGCTGCACCAGCATATTGAGTAGTTAAAAGGAAGTAATTGCTACAACTCGATAAGCTCAAGTTTGATTTGAAGGTGGGCCTTCTGTCCCGGAGATAGGACCAGGGGATAAAGGAAGAGCAGGCTCGAGCCCTGATAGGCGCGCTCAAATCCCTCTTCAGACTGGGAGATCGTCATGAGAGGGAAGAACCATACCAAGACCGTATGGGAGAAGGTAAAGGCCGCTGTCAACCTGTCCGGGCCATTGACAAGCTCAAACCGGATCAGATCTTTTTCGCTACCAGTCTCGGATACCTCTCGTCGGCGTCCGGACTCAGGGGCTAAATAGTACCTTTCCTTATCCCGGTCGGAATAGAGGGTAAGGTTGAACTCACATCCGTACAGGGTAGAGATAGGCTTAGTGTCCAGACACTCAAACTCGTAATCTACAGTCACCTGCGGCTCATGCCTGGCCCGGATTTTCTTTTTGACAGTCAAGGCCCTGAGATCTACCTGCCCAGTGCGGGTCAGCTCCACCAGGACCTCACTGGAAGAAGCCCGGGCCTTTTCCACTTGGTACTGACCTTGCACAAAATCCCCCAGCTCGTGATGGTTATTGGCGGCATATTCTTCGAGGGTTGTCTGTGGTCCGAGGAAGTGGTCCAGAAGAGAGGCCCTGGTGTATGCGTCAAAGACCATAAGGCTCTCCAGACCTTCAGCCTTAGCTTGACCCAGCTCATGGATAGACATGATCTCTTCATTGCTGTTGCCCTCGCTCTGTTGGGGGGCATGGAGGCGCCTGTGATAGGCCTCCTGCCGCCGGGTAAGGATATCGCTCAGGTTTAGTGCCCTGGGCAGATGGCAGATCTCGAACAACCCCCCTCCCTGGTCGGGGTCCAGGCCCAAGCTTAAGTTTGGGCCCCAGACCAGGATCTCTTCAGCCCCATCCTTGTCAAAATCGAGCCGCAGCAAGCGGAGATCTTCCGAGGTCTTGGCCATAATGCCGGCCTGGGCCCGGATCAGGTTTTCATAAATGGCACGCCGCAGGTGCCCTAAGTAGAGCCCGCCAAAGACCCCGTGCCAGTAAGCACAATTGCACTGCCCTCGCCAAAGGAACTCCCGAGCCTCTGCGTTCTGGGCTACCTTTTCGCTTAACAAGAGCATCTTCTTGTGCATCCGGTTGGCCTCATCATATTTAACCAGAAAATTATCCCAGACCCCGCCCCGCACAAAAGGCCGCCACTCCTCCCAGCGGCCCTCATCCTTGAGTGAGGCAATGATTTCCTCAAGGATCTGGCCCTGCTCCGGTGGCAGGGCCCATCCAGTCATTTCCTCGTATGAGGCCTGAGGCAAATATACGCGACCCAGGGGTGAACTCGAGGCAACAAAGTCTCCGGGCAGGACTGTGCGCAGCCAGCCAGGGCTATCAGTAATGGCGGTGAAGAACTTATCCAGCCAGCCTTTCTTGATGACCCACTCGTAGGTTCCGGGCCAGACCCCAAATTTCTCACCATCGTCACCATAGACGGCCACACCGTGGCCTGCATTTTCCAGTCCATGAAGATGACCGATGATCTCCTCTACGGGCTTGAATGGGATGAGATAGCGCATGATCATGGGCGTGGCCAGGAGGCTCAGGGTCTTGCCCTCCTTTTCAGTCACATAGCGGCCATAGATTTCGCTTGGTTTGAGACCGGCGTAATAGAAATGGGTGTCGTCAACAATAGTGTAGGTCATTCCTGTGCCAGATAGCGTCAGGGGCAGGATTGGGTCCCAAACCCGCTCTGTCAACCAGAGACCTGTGGGTTTGCGACCAAAGCGTCTGATGAGATAGTCGTTCATCATCTTGACCTGACCCTGGGCGTCCCGGACAGGGATACTGGAGAGCAAGGGTTCGAAGAATCCACCGGATAAGGGTTCAACCTGGCCTCGTCTGACAAGTCCGGCGAAAAGGTCCAGGCTCCCTGGCTGGTGCTGCTCCAGCCATTCCAGCAAAGGTCCGGAAAAGTGCAGGCCAACCTTGACAGAAGGGTGTGCTTTAAGGAGGTCCAGCAGGGGCCGATAGCACCTCTCATGGGCCAGATCGAAGACGTGGTCGAAGTTACCGACGGGCTGGTGACAATGAATGACCATAACCAGGTTCAGCATTTATTCTCCTCCCATCAGGAATCCCAGATGTCTTCCCAGTTCATGGAATGTTGAAGACAGCTCCGGGTGAAGGGACTGGGTAAATTTCGGATCATTGTACAGGTCGTAGAACATGTTTTGGCACTCCCAGAGATCCAGCTCCAGGTTTAACTCCTGGGCCAGATCCAAAAAGTTGATTATATTTCTCATAGGCATCTGGTCAGGGGTCAAGGCCAGGCGTTCCATCTGATGCCGGAGAAATGCTTGGGCCATTTGTATGAGCGTTGGTTCGCTCAGGGTCATTGCCCAAGGCTTTACCTGAGCGGCCAGGCGACGAAGGCCTGACCAATCCACGATATGTTCTTCCTGGTCTGTAGACATAAGCCTGGCCAGATCATCAGCGAGCAAAAGGTGAAAAATGTCACCCAGGATTTCAGGGGCTGGCTCACCTGTCTCTTGAAGCAAAGACATAAGCTCCTGGATGGCCCCATCGTGTTCCCGTATGAAATCTTTAATACTGCGGTTAAGACTGCGGGCCAGGACCTGGACCAGGCATTTGCGCGTGTCTGGAACCAGATCCTTGAAACCGTAGTTTTTGACAGCGGGTATATGCCGGCAGAAGATATCCCCTATCTTTTCCCAGGCAGCCTCTGTCAAAACCGGACGGATTTCCTCAACCACCTGGTCCAGGTGAAGTGCAGGAACACTTTCCCCAACCAGGCACCTCAAGTTTGTCCACTCTCTTCGAAAGGCCACATATGTATGCCTGGATTCCTGCCCGGTCCTCATTTGGGTTACCTTTACTTCTCCAAGCACCGCATGCAGCCCATGGACTGCTAAGTGGCGTTGTTGGACTGGTCGTACCATTTCAGAAAAAGGGATAGTATGCTTGCCATCGCAGAGTCCGCCTGTAGCGAAAGGCTTGTGGACCTCCTGCGGGAGTTCCTTGAACAGAGCAGCAATGGCATAATGGGCTGTGGCACGGGAGGGATCTATTCGGGAGGGCTTGACAAGGGCCTGCCAAACCTGGCCCCCATGAATGTAAGCCGGCTCATTACTCTTGGCCTTGACCAGGAATTTAATAAGCCCAGCCTCTAGGTCCCTTCTGGCCCATGGTTGGACAAGGTCTATGGCTCGAGCTGCGTACTTAAGCACCTGGGTGGCCTCCAGGCCAGCAATGTCATCAAAGAACCAGCCACAACTGGTAAACATGTATAGCGACATCCGCTGGGATTCCATGAGCTGAAAGGCTTCGACTTTCTCATCAGTTCCGAGGGGACGTGTGGCGCGGCGTTTCAGAAAAGACTCTCGCTGGCTGGGCGAGGGATGGGGCAAGACCGTGATGTAGTCATCACGGGCCTGCCAGGGGTCCTTAAAAAATTGCCCGGCCCGCTCCTCGAAGATAGCGGCCAACTCGTCAGCCAGCCAGTTGAGGCCTTCCCGGAGGGGAGCCCGCCACGCCTGATTCCATCCGGGGGTCTGATTGACGCTGCATCCGCAGTCCGCCCGCCACCTCTCAACACCGTGGGGGCAGCTCCAGGAGCTATTCTCAAAAAGCTTTACCTCATTCTCAGAGGGGAATTGTTCAAGAAAGAATGCGTAATTGGTCAGCTTGATCTGGCCGGTCTGTTCCAGGTGGTAGAAGAGCCATGACAATGCCATCTCACCAAACTTGGAGTGATGTCCATATGACTCCCCGTCCGTAGCCACACTGACCAACTGCGGCCCTTTATGAGGTCCCTTAAAGGTCTCCTCGATATGCTCTAAGAAGTCCTTTCCCGAGGCCAGTATGTTTTTATAGGCTACAGCCCGAGACAGGGAACCGTCGTAGAAGAAGACGTCCATGAAACGGAGTTCCAGCTTGTCAAGGCATACTCTGTAGGGTCTGGTTGTGTCTATACGTCCGCCTGAGACGTCCTGCCATGAGACTGAAAGTGCCTGGCTGGCCAGGGGGCGAACTGATTGGGCTTGAGTAGGGGAGAGGATGGTGAACTTCATTCCCTCCTTGGCCAGCAAATCCAGGGTCTCGTTGTCAACTGCAGTTTCGGCTAGCCACATCCCCTCGGCTGGATGGCCAAAACGCTGCTTGAAATCAGCCAGTCCCCAGCGAATCTGGGTCAGCTTGTCCCTGCGGCTGGCCAGGGGCATAATAATATGGTTATAGACCTGAGCCAGTGCGTTGCCGTGGCCCTGATAGCGGATACGGCTGGCCCGGTCCGTAGCCAAAATCTGAGAGTAGACCCAGGGATGGGTCTTTTCCAGCCAGGAGAGAAGGGTCGGGCCGAAGTTAAAACTCATGTATTCATAGTTGTTGACAAGTTTCAGGATGCGTCCTCCCTGGCCGGGCAGACGGGCTCGGGCATTGGGACCATAACATTCCCGTGTAATGCGCTCGTTCCAATCGTGGAAAGGCCGGGCTTCGTCCTGGTACTCAATGGCCTCTAACCAGGGATTCTCCCGAGGAGGTTGATAGAAGTGCCCGTGGATGCAAAGATATTTGTCAGTCACCTTTTCTTAGCCCGGCGGGCCGCAACGGCCTCCTCAAATACGGCCAAATACTCCTTGGCAGAGCGGTGCATGGAGAAATCCTGGGCCATGGCCTCGAGAATCATGGCCTGCCAGCTTGTCTGATCCTGGAAGATCTCCACGGCCCGACGGACAGCCCTGACCAGGTCCACAGCCCGAAATCGATCGAACTTGAAACCCGTGCCCGGCCTGTGGCCCTCATTTGGGTCGATGACCGTGTCCTGGAGACCACCTGTCGCTCGGACAATAGGAATAGTCCCGTACTTGAGGCTGAACATCTGGGTCAAGCCGCAGGGTTCATAAAGGGAAGGTATGAGTAACATGTCGCAGCCGGCCAGGATCTTGTGGGCCAGCATCTGGTCAAAACCAAGCTTCAGCCCAAAACGGTTAGGGTGCCGGGCCTGAAGTCTGGAAAAAAGGTTCTGGTAACTCTCCTCACCTGTCCCCAGAAGAACAAGGCCCAGATCCAGGGCAAAGAGCTTTTCCGCGGCCTCGGCCAGAAGATTGCATCCTTTCTGAGCGACCAGACGGTTAACCATCCCCAGCACAGGCCTGTCAATAAGTTCACCAGGTAGTCCCATCACTTTCAGAAGATCTTGCTTACAGAGAGTTTTGCCGGCAAGGTCCCGAGGCGAGTAGTTGGCTGCAAGATGTTTGTCTGTGGCCGGGTTCCAGACCTGATAGTCCACGCCGTTCAAGATTCCATAGAGGCGCTCATTGACTGAGCGCATCAACCCGTCCAGTCCGGCCCCGAACTCAGGAGTCTGGATCTCTCTGGCATAGTTCGGGCTGACTGTGATCACGGCCTGGGCGTAGACAATGCCAGCCTTGAGCAGGCTCATCTGACCGTGGTATTCTAATCCTTCCATATTGTAATATTTCTCAGGAAGTCCGATATTCTCGGTTCGATTAGGGGGAACCAGACCCAGGTAGCCCATGTTGTGAATTGTAAAGACACCGGCGGTCCGAGGTAGAGCTCCTTCAGCTAAGAGGGCCATGATCAGGCCGGTCTGCCAATCATTTCCCAGGATCACATCGGGTTGGAAGTCTATGGCAGAGCATAGAGCGGGTATGCTCCGGGAAAAGAAGATAAACCTTTCCTGGTTATCAAAATATTCCCCCTGGCTGCTGCCGTAAAGCTCACTCCGGTCAAAAAACTCGTCCCGCCTGACCAGGTAGGCCTTCACTCCCGGGGCCAGATCCCCGGCAAGGACGTCCGCACTCAGATGCAATCTACCCAGGTGTACTGGGATGTCCTGGGCCGCAAACTCCCAGTCATGGATTTGCTCCAGGGCCTGACGGTAGGCAGGGAGCACCACGACGACCCGGCAACCCTGATCCCTGAAAGCCAGAGGCAGGCTCCCGACCACATCGCCCAAGCCACCGGCCTTTGCAAGTGGGGCAGCCTCAGAAGCAGCCACCAGAATATTCAGCGTACTCTTTTTCATTAGCTATTCACTTCCCCATATCCATTAAGACACAGTCTTCCCCCAGAGAAAAATCTCAATCCTGTGACCTATCACCATATTATTTGATGATGAGCTCCTTTAGCTTTCGCTTGGGCACGTGGTGGATTCCCTTTTCGTCCCGCCAGTATCTGATGTCTCCTCCTGGCTCAACGTCTTCTAGGACCACTGTTTCAGCCGGTTTTCCCAGGGCTACAACGAGCCTGATCTTTAGATGCCCAGGGATGTCGAGTTCGCCCCTGAGCCTATCCCTCTGGATCGAGCCAAGTATACATCCCCCCAGGCCTTTTTCTGTGGCACCCAGGAGCATGGTCTGGGCGGCAATCCCGTCATCACACCACCAGTCCTTGGTGATGGTCTCATCAATAAGGATAACGATGTATGCTGACGGTCGTTCCCCGGGAGCTGGGCCAGCCGAATCCTTAAGGCATGCAGCCCAGGCAAGGCAGGGGAAGATGCGGGCATTAGTTTCCGGGTCGTGAGGGGCTGAAGGTTTCCTGTGGATGCAGTGCAGCGTGCAAGGGAGACGAGCTCAACCAGTATCTCTCGCGGTATTGTGTGGGATTCGTCAAATCGGCGATAGCTCCGGTTGCGTATGACAAGGTCACGCAGATTGTTCATGGAGTTTCTTCCTTTCCAGATACTTCCTTTTGGTATAAGAGTGATAAAAACTTGCTTTTGGGAGAAAGAAGTGTAGGAGAAAGACGTTTGGGTGTCAATGGAAAATTTAAATGGAAAATTTAAATGGAGATTCTAATCTCAGTTGAAAGGGAACATGATACAGCCAGAACTCCTATGTATCCCGCCTCGGTATTCTAATCTTTTGAACCATACTAAGCCCTTCGATTCATAAGTTCGATTACGAACTTATTTAGCCCTGGTAATTCTTCCCAGAATTGTTCAAAAAGGGGCAATAGCTGTAATTGGTGTCCTAACATATTCTTCCATTCACTCTCCAACTCATCACGGTAAGGAGAGTTTTCAATGGATGTAAGAGTTGGGACTGAAACGCCTTTTGTTTTACATTTGCCTATCAAGACAGACCGTATAAGTTCGGGTTGAGCTTGGAGATCTCTACGACGAAAAAAGTTAATTACGTCATACAAATCCCGTGGGCATCCGCGTTCACCCATTGCACGTATCTTTTCTGCAAATACCTCTTCAAAGGAATAACATCTTATTTGAGCAGGATGTGGCAATTCATCTGGATATGGATGGGCAATTTTACGCAGAACAGAAGGACGAACTATTTTTTCTAAAGCACTGAGGTCTAACTTAATACTTGCTGGAGTTGGTGTATTACGAGGACCCCGATAATAAATGCGAACCTCTACAGATAAAGGAGATTCTCTTTGTTTAAGTCTTGGCTCAGATACAGAAAAGTCGATGCCTGATTCTTCTGCTACTCGTTTTAAAATCCTATCAAGAATTGGCAATAATTCTTCAGGCTTAATAGGTCCATTGGGCAATACTGTAAAATCTAAATCTTCGGAAAATCTGTAGGTTTCAATATAACATTTCTTGATACATGTTCCCCCTTTAAAAACCCATTTATGGCCAATATCAGGATCAGAACTTATTCCTCAAAGGACCTAACCGATGACATAATCCTTTAGGGTCACACATGAAAAGTTAAATATATAACTATCAGGAAGTGGCTTACCTTGCTTTAGATATTGGGTGACAAATTCAATTTCATCTTTGTTTAATTTGCTCATACCTTATTCCCTCTCTTCATGCTCAAAAAATTTAGATTATATTCTTCAATCAGTCCCTCGTCTGCAAAGCTGAAATATCTGTTGTCGCCTATAATGATGTGATCTAATACCTTAATTTGCATAGTGTTTGAGGCCGCAATCAACTCCTTAGTAATCTCTTTATCGTTTTGGGAAGGCTCTGGACTGCCTGTTGGGTGATTGTGGACAAAGATAAGAGAGGCGGCGTTATGTTTGATGGCGGTCTTTATAATTTCGCGCGGGTAAACTGAACTTATATTTAATGTACCTTCAAAAAGATCTTCTGCCTCTATAATCTGATTTTTCCCGTCCAGGAATAGGACCTTAAATATCTCTTTTCTGAGATCACGCATGGAATGATAAAGGTAATCAAAGACCTCTTTTGACGATTTACATATAGGTTTTTGAAGGATTTTCTCTTTAAGAAACTCCCTGGCTACTTCTTGAACAAGTTTTATTCCAAAGACATTGTGTGGTCCAATTCCCTTGATTTCTTGTAGTTCTTCAGGGGGTGCCTCTAACACACCTCTTAAGGTTTTAAATTTTTTTATGGCTGCTTTTGCCTGCTGTTTACAGTCTTTTCGAGGGGTTCCCAGTGTCAGGAGAAGCTCCACTATCTCATAGTCGTGGAAACCAGTAATACCAGATTTAATAAGCTTCTCCCTTAGTCTTTTTCTATGCCCTTCTCCTTTAACCTTAGACTCTTCCATTGCCATTCGTAATTATATGTTTTGAAATTCCTTCAGCCAGTTGAAATCATAGAATTTTTAGTGGTCCTGGATTTATGCTAACCACTTGTGTTATTGGTTACCTGCCCTGTTGAATAGGGTTCCCTTTGGGAAATTCAACAGGGTAAATTATTAGTTATCCGAATAACAAGCAACCCCGGTGAAATATGCCCGCCCTGTGGAATCCCCCGTAGGGGGTTACGCCTAACGGCGGAAATTCTACAGGGCAAGCATTTCACAGGGCGGGCGATTAACAAATAACATCTGCATCAATGATTTAAATATTCCGATCTTCCAGGATTCTAATTGTGAAGCTAAATTTAACTATTAGCATAGTATTAGGGAAATTTCCATATGCACTTAATGCAGCAATTCGATCATTCCTCAATTGACTTTTTATAGATCGGAAGAGTGGATTAACTCCACCATAGGCGGATTAGAAAAATATGAGTAGGGGATATACATAGGAGGATAGTTATTTAACAGGGCAGGCCCCGTTGAATAGTTACTTGGATAATGCATTCTACTTTGAAGCTTTATCTTCCTGTATTACTCTCTTCTGAGTTCAAAATGAATTATTCTACGGGGCAGGCTGGTAGGTTAGCCATTTCTCCTGGTTGCTTATGCCGTGTTAGAGGCCTGATCTTAGCCCCATTTGTAAAGTTTTTAGCTGCCCAAAATACCACTGCTGTGGAGGTATCTTCTGTGGTTTCCAAGATCAGGATTTTGCCAAGAATAGTTGGGGGCAAGGCAGCCCTCTCTTTTTTTTCTTCATCAGGAATTGATTCTCTTTCCTCTATGGCCTCAAAGAGATTACCCCTCCTTATCCCCATATCATAGCCAGAGTCAATATAGACCACCGAGTACTGCCCAAGCAAATCCAAGGCGTCTTTTGAGGCCACAATATGTGCAGTAAGAGTACGCAGTGTTGGAATAGTGACTATACAGGAGGAAACTGGATGAAATGGTATAAGGAGGTCATTTTTGGAAATGGTTCTGAATGATTCATCTATTATAGCAATATGGTAATTTAACTTAGCTTTTTTAATCTCCAGGATTCCCTTAAAGGAGTGAATGTATCCAAATTTTTCCCCGGTCAAGGGATGCTTAATAGGGTTTGAGACAGTGTATATTGTAAATTTATCTCCGGGCTTGATACCTTTTTTATACATCTTTACATAAACTGTATCATTTTTACTGATTAGTATCTTTTCGCCCTTAATGTCAAAAATCCTGCCCCATGGCTCAATAGTATCTTGAATAAGAAAGCCGAGAGCTTTTGTATTGGCAAGGCTTGAAACATCTATTCCCATCGGTTTCTTTACGGGCTGTTTTTTTTGTTTAAGAATCTTTTCCTTAGGCTTCTTAGGCTTTGGTTTTTTTTCTCCGTATTTTAAAAGTTTTATGACATCGCCAGGCTTAAGCCAGTGAGGGTTTGTGATAAATTTATTCATTTCCCATAACTCCGGCCAGAGGCAAGGATCACCGTAATATTGTTCACAGATTGACCAGAGAGTATCACCCTTTTTTGCTATATGTGTTAACTTTTGTTCTGCTGCTACGGATAGAGATAGGCTTAAGAAAAGAGCGATAAACAAAGAAAGTCCTAAATAAATACCCTTAGATTTCAACTTTCTCCTCCTTAATAAAGGTTTATTTCCTTTAGATAATCAAATATAGGATCATCTACGATTTTTTTTCTATAGTTGTCAAGATGTTTGCTGACAGATGTTTTCCTAGCTTTGTTTTCCTGGCTTTAACTGAATTAATTTTTTAACTTCCTGAATTAACTTTTTTTTGAAAACCATACATTTGCCTTTTCCCTTAATCCCCACCAATGAGCTTAATTACCTATTTCTTTGAGAAATATATTTCCCCGAAATAGCTCTCGGCCCTGCTTTTTGTATGCTGGGAGTTGATATATATTGATATAAGATTTGCTTTGGGTGGCTCTTTATCAAAAAGGAGCTTGTAGTCGTCATAGATATTTCTTTTTTCCCAAACCCATTTCCCCATGTTCTCAGGCCCACTTTCTAAGACAATTAAACGAGTTTTGCCCCAGGCAGGGCTAACACCGGTTGTTAATTTAGGTGCCTTGTTTTCCCACAAATAACCTACTATTTTGGCCGTAAGCTTAAATTTGCCAAAGACGACATAGATTTGGGCAGCCTGATCATCTGTTTCCTTTTTCCTGAAATCTCCATTCCTGGGTAACTCTTGTACCTTCCACCTGAAATTAAGATAAGGATATTCTTTGAGGTCTACATCTACCTTTTTTGTTAATCCAAAGGAACTGTTCTCACTTATAAGATGTAAGATGTAGGTATCTTCTTCCTTTTCCACTTCAACGATAGGGGATCCCGCTTTTTCTTTAAGCTCCCAGCCGACAGGCACTCCTTTTTCATCAACGCCCTTGGAAAAGCTCTCAATGATCAGCCGATCATTATCAGCTTTAGCAGGTAAAAATAGGGAAAATGATATAATCAGGACAATTAATAATATCTGGCTTCTTACACTATACATTTTGATATAATCCTTTCCCATATTAAGGATAATTGAAAAATTTATCTCCTTCAATTTTAACTTAACAAATGCAATAACTTAAAGCAATAGAGATGTAGGTAGTTTGTCAGTTACCTAATATGGTTTATCATTTAAAACTGTTTGATTATTTATCTTAGAATTGAGGGGGTTAGACTTTAATTTAAAAAAATTGTTGAGAGAAATTTCGTTTTGTGTATTATTGGGCGAACATTTTTCGTTATTTTAATAGGGAGGGTTTATGAGCTATGAACAAGAATTCCTATTTTGGCCCCCATCCTATGCTGGATTTATTTCTGTGGTCATAAAAGGATTAATGATCTTTTATTACTGGAAAAACTTGAAATGGAGCTCTAATGCTGAGAAGTTTTAACATAGATAAGTTGCACGCAAAGCTTATTTCAAAACCAACGCTGTTTAAGGCACTAAGTTATATTGACAAACAGATTATCCAGACTCCTTTTCTCCTTATAGATACTGAAAAAATGAAAGAAAAAATATCCCTAATTGGGGAAAATATTAGAAACTCAAAAGTATTTTATGCATTAAAAGCCAATCCTGATGTTGCAATCGCTGATTTCGTTAGCAAGCAAAATATAGGTTTTGAAATTGCCTCTGAAGGAGAGCTGAAGATACTTTCATCATTAGGTATAAAGCCAGCAAAGATTATATCAAGCAATCCTGTAAAGTCTATAAAGTTTCTTGAAATGGCTGCTGATTATGGTGTGAAATGCTTTTCTTATGATTCCACCGATGAGGTAGAGAAGATAGCGAAATATGCCCCAAGATCTAATGTCTATGTAAGGCTTTCAGTACCCAATGAAGGCAGTGAATGGCCACTCAGTAAAAAATTCGGGGTCGAGCTTGACGATGCTGTTAGGCTTTTGTCCTATGCTAAGCAGAAAGCGCTTAATCCCATTGGGGTTACATTTCATGTCGGATCTCAATGCCAAAATCCTTACAATTGGAATATCGCAATTGATAAGGCTAAGATCCTATGGGATATGGCAGAAAGGGAAGGAATGAAGCTTTCTCTTTTAAATATCGGTGGGGGTTATCCAATAAATTATACCAAAGGTACTATAAGTATCGACATAATAGAGAGTAATATAAATAAACTTATTTTGGAAAAATTTCCTGAAGATATAGAAATATATATAGAGCCAGGTAGATCTATCGTAGGCGATGCAGGTATATTGGTTAGCACTGTTATAGGAAAAGCGAAGAGATATGATGAAGATTGGCTATACATAGATGTAGGGATTTTCAATGGATTAATGGAGAGCCTCGGTGGTATAAGATATAGTTACATTGTTGAGAACAATAAATCGAAAAATAAAAGATGGACCATGGCGGGCCCTAGTTGTGATAGCTTCGATGTAATAGATCGAAACATAACTCTTCCAGAGCCTGATATTGGTTGTCTCATTCTCATTTTATCAAGTGGGGCTTATACAGTATCTTATGCCTCCGAATTTAATGGCTTTTCGATACCAAAAAACATCCTTATATAAAATAGTGAGTTAATCCATGATTAGATTCTTTGAAAAGGAACCTTACTCACCAATTGAGTATACTTATGAAGTTGAAAAGGTCCTTTATAAAGGAAAGAGTCAATGCCAAGAAATTTTGGTCATAGAGAATCCATATTTTGGAAAGATACTTATTCTTGACGGAATTGTTCAACTAACTGAACGGGATGAATTCTTTTATCATGAAATGCTAACCCATGTTGTAATGCATGCTCATCCAGACCCTAAAAGAATTGTTGTTATCGGAGGAGGTGATGGAGGGGTTGTCAGAGAAGTCTTAAAACATGGAACAGTTGAGAAGGTTTACTTGGTTGAATTGGACGAAGAGGTAATTAATATTTCAAAAAGATTCTTTCCGACGCTATCCTCCAAAGTTGATGATCCTAAAGTTGAGATAAACATAATGGATGGAGCGGATTTTATAAAAAAAGTTTCCCCTTCAATAGATGTAATAATAGTTGATTCCACTGATATTATTGGCTTTGCACGGTCTCTTTTTACAGAAGATTTTTTTTATTCGGTAATGAAAGCACTAAAACAAGATGGTATGTTTGTTACACACTCTGAGTCACTTCATTTTCATTTGGATATTGTTATTGAAGTTCAAAAAATTCTCAAAAAGGCATTTCCACTCGTGGATTTATACTCTGTGCCAATAGCCACCTATCCTGGCAATTGGTGGGCATTTTCCATTGGTTCAAAGAAATTGAACCCTAGGGATATCAGAAGACCTTTCGAGATAAAAACACGTTACTATGACGATGAAATTCATAGGCAGGCCTTTTTACCACATAAATTATATAGGAAATTAATGGATAAAAAGCTCATATGGTAGGTTTACATGCCTGCAGGGACTCGAACCCCGGACCTGCGGATTCAAAGTCCCTTGTGAGCATAATGGGTCTAATAATTTCAATAAGTTAGCAAAGGCACAGGCAGTAGATTTTTTATCAAAATTTGCCACCTATACGCACCCAATTCTTATGTTTTGTAGGGGGGAGTTTCTTTGAAAAAGAATAAACCGTTTTTGAAGGGTGGCTTTTGAGCGGCGAGAAGGTGTATTTCCCTTACCTGTTTTTCTTCCCATAGCCGTAGGAGACATTGAGGGGTTGCGATGTCTAAGTTACAGTTTAATAGGGAAGCAGCAAATGATCTTAACTAGGGAGCAGCGAGTGAGTTTCTAGCAACGCTAAAACTTGCTGAAGTATTAGCACCTAATGCAGAGTATAGAATCATACGGCAAGGAGAAAGGTTGAAAGTGAGGTCAATGAACATTTGTTTTATTGGGGAAACTTTTTATAGCGCCCTATGCCTCGAATCAATTTTTCGTGAAGTAATAAACATAGATGAAGTTCTTACAACAAAGGACAGAACTGATTATATAACAAGAATCGCTCAGACTTCAGATGTGGAAGTAATGAAAAGAAAAGGTTTTGAGCGAGACTTCTATGGGATAAGAAGTCAAAGGTTTATTGAAAGAGCTTTACGAAGAATAACCAGAATGCCCCGACTTTTAGTCGGGGATGAATGGTCAAAATAAGCAAGCAATGTCGAAGGCATTGCTAAGCAAGTTCGAGCGGCATACTGCGAGAACTTGCGCCAAGAAGCCCCGACCTTTGGTCG
>JAUWZV010000113.1 GCA_030615105.1 Desulfobacteraceae bacterium | reverse complement strand
TCATCCTTATCATTTAACCGAAAGGCTTCTTGAGCTTATTGATTCCGAGGAGGTTCTGTGCCCATACCTTGACGTGCCTATTCAGCATATTAATCCAGATATCCTTAGGGCTATGGGACGCCCTTTGCAGGCGGAGTCAATGCCTCAATTAGTAGAGAGGATAAGACGCAGATCAAGAAGGATAACATTAAGGACAACGGTAATGATCGGTTTTCCAGGAGAGACTGAGGAACAATTTAAAGAATTATGCAATTTTATAAGAGAGGCTAAATTTGAAAGATTAGGTGTGTTTGCCTTTAGCCCGGAGAAAGGTACCCATGCCGCAAGGCTCAAAAATAGCATACCTCAGAATGTAGTGGAAGATAGGATTCAGGAGCTTATGGAAATTCAGGCGCTCAACAGCAGTAGTATCAATAAAGACTTGGTTGGTAAAACAGTGCCTGTAATAGTTGAGGGCTTAAGCCCTGAGACAGATCTATTACTGAGTGGTAGAACAGCAACAATGGCTCCAGATGTAGATGGCCAGGTATTGATAAATAAGGGATCAGCTATAGTAGGAGAAATTGTGCCGGTTCACATCACTGAGGCCCATACCCATGATTTAATCGGAAGTATAGAAAGGGTAGAGTAGGTGAAATATTAACAAGAATAAAAGCTAGCTTTGCTTAACTCTGCAATCAAATATCCTCTGGCCCAGACCTGGCTTTGATAGCTTGCAACATTTTCTGATCAAATAGAGCTGCTTTGTTACGTGTTGCTATATATGCCGGACAATTTGCACCATGGCAGGCTGATTTGCAATGCTTGATTCCTACTGCTTCCATTTCCAAAACAGCGCAGAAGCAACAGCATGTTTCAGGCATGTCGTGCCTCCCGATCCCGTCTCGGTCTCGGGACGGGGAGGGTGGGCCATTATTCCATGCCCGCCCGCCTCGCCTGAGTCCCGTAAAACGGGACGATGGCGCGCAGGTGCGAGACAAAAAATTCAGACCTCGAAAATACATCTCTAACTTCAATAAGCTGTTGGATTTCCGAAATGTTTAATTACTCAGATAATCCACCTAAAAAAATTGTTTCTTTTACACATAAAAACATTGTAGATTGAATACATAAAAACATTACAAATTTAAAAAATCATAATACTCTAAATTAGGCCCAAAAAAAATGGCGCAAGACAGGTTAAAACTGCTAGCAGATTCACTGGCGCGAGCAAAATCAGCGGCTAAGAAGGACATACTGCAATCTTCTGAAATTAGCCGTACCGATCGGGAGCGATTACTTCGACATAGCTATTTAAAGGAAATCGTAAAAGGCTGGTATCTATTAACATTGCCACATGTAAAAGAAGGTGAAAGTACTGCTTGGTATGCATCTTTCTGGAAATTCTTGGAGGTATATCTGACTTCACGCTTCGGGAATCAATATTGCCTTTCAGCAGAAAGCTCATTAGAGGTTCATTTGGGTTCTAATATAATCCCCGATCAGGTCGTGGTTATCACGGAGCGAGGAGGGCAAAGTGTCTTAAATCTCCCTCATAACACCTCGCTTCTAATGTACGCAGATAAAAATAAATTACCCAAGCAAGTTTCCACTGTAGATGGATTAATTGTCATGTCTCTGCCCTTATGTCTTTGCCGCATTAAACCTGTTTTTTTTGAACAATGTCCAAGAAATGCGGAAATTGCGCTTCGACTCGTGCGATCAGGATTAGAACTTTCAAGGGCCTTGGTCGAAGGTGGTTATAAAAGTGCTGCTGAGCGTCTAATTGGAGCTTATCAATTTTTAAATGACAAAGAGAAGGCACAAATGATTTTAGACAACATGAAAGCAGCTGGATTCAGAATTATACCAAAGAATCCATTTGAAACAGAAGCTGCTTTGCTGTCACCCGAAACTCGGATAATTTCGCCTTATGCTGCAAGAATAGAGGCGCTCTGGAAGGATATGAGGGATGAAATAATCTCAGTGTTTCCTGAAGCACCGGGCCTGCCGAAAGACACAACAGGTTACTCCGACCATATAGATGAAATATACAAGCATGACGCCTATAACTCACTATCCATTGAAGGATATAGAGTAACTCAAGAACTAATTGAGAAAGTACGAACAGGCGCTTGGGATCCCAACAACAATCCATACGACAAAACCCAAGTTGATGCCTTGGCTGCAAAAGGGTATCTTGAAGCCTTTAAAACAGTGAAAGTTAGCATAAGCAATGTCTTTGGCGGAGATTCCCCGGGACGTGTAGTCTCAAGTGATTTGCAGAAATGGTATCGAGCGCTTTTCTCGCCCTTTGCAGATGCTGGCATTATTAAAAATCATGATTTAATCGGGTATCGAAATGATCGGGTGTTTATAAAAGATGCCAGACACGTTCCCCCACCTCATACTGCTGTGTTGGATTCAATGGAAATTCTCTTTTCACTGCTTGAAGAAGAATCTGAAGCAGGCGTTAGAGCAATAATGGGCCATTTTCTATTAGTATTTATTCATCCTTATATGGATGGAAATGGGCGAATCGCAAGGTTTTTGATGAATATCATGCTCGCATCCGGGGGATATTCATGGACCATTATTCGTCTCATAAGACGCAGTGAATACATTTCGGCATTGGATAAGGCTTGTGTAGAAGGAGATATAAAACCCCTTGCAGAATTTATTCGAGAAGAAATGCAGGTGGATTGGGATAGAGAAACAAAATCAATAAAGAAGTAGAGAGAAAACGCCAAAGAGAGAAATAGGAAATAGTTATTGAGAGGGGTCCCGCCAGAGTTCCATAATTGAGGGACTCAGCTCCGAGACAGATCTATTGCTGAGCGGAAGGACTTCAACTATGGCTCCAGATGTAGATGGCCAGGTATTGATAAATAAGGGATCGGACAATGCAGGGGAAATTGTTCCATTTCAGATAACCGAGGCCCATACCTATGATTTAGTCGGCAGTATAGAAAGGGGAGGCTTAGGATAAATCTTCTTTAGATGTCCCATATGGGCTATTTTATTTATGTGGAGGTGAATGATATGACAAAAACAGCAACAATAAGAGCAAGAATTGAACCTAGCCTTAAGGAAGACGTCGAAAAACTTTTTAAGAAGATGGGGCTCTCCACCACTGAGGCAATAAACCTATTTTATCGACAGGTTAAGTTAAGGAATGGGTTGCCATTTAATGTTGTTATCCCCAACAAAACAACTGAGAAGGTATTCAAAGACACAGACGCAAATAGGCATCTGATCCGTTGTGAAGACGCAGAAGATATGTTCGATAAGTTAGGGATATAAATGCGAATTCCATCGTATACCAAGCAATTTGAAAAAGATCTAAAAAGAATGGAGAAAAGAGGGAAGTCTACATCTTGCCCCAGATAAAGGCACATAATAGAACAAGGAAAATAAGCGAGAAGAATTTAGAACGATTAGAAAGGGGCTTAGAACCACACCAAAGATAACGCTTGCCAATCGAAGGACCAACAACCATGGCAGGGCCCCTAAAGATTGACTAGCATGGTGCTTTTTTCATCTCCTTTTTTTATAAGGAGTTATTAGGGCGGAAACGCCCCCATCTGTTTTCGCCCATGCTGATATTAAACTTCCAAATCCCTAAAAGAAGGAGGGGCGAGCATTTCAATCAGTTCATGTCTCGAGAAGGTTTTAAGCAAATTTGGGTCGTCTTCTAAAACGATACTATCCATTAAGTTGCGTTTTTTCTCTATAATGGCTGATATCTTCTCTTCAAGGGTCCCTTTCGTCACCAATTTGAAGACCTGGATGCCCCGTTTTTGCCCGATTCGGTGGACCCTATCAGTGGCTTGATCCTCTTTGGCTGCGTTCCACCAGCGATCATAATGAATCACCACCGAGGCAGCTACCAGGTCTATGCCAATCCCTCCGGCCTTAAGGCTCCCCACATAAACTCGACAATCCGGGTCATTGTTAAATCGGGCAACGATCTCTCCACGTTTCCGGCTGGCGCCTGTGAGTGTCACATAGTCCACGTCAAGCCGTTGTAAGAATTTTTCTATGATTCGGATCATTTCAATGTACTGGCTGTATATGACGATTTTCTGGTCACTGTCGAGGCATTCAAAGGCAAGTTCCTCGAAGAGTTCCCATTTGCCTGAGCGGTATTGTTCGTAATCATCTGCCTGGCCTTTTACCTGTGCGGGGTGATTGCATATCTGCTTAAGCATGTTGAGCAAGGCGAAGACATGCATATACGGTATGGGCTCTTCATCTCTCTTAAGGGCATCGATCAACCCCTTTCCCCTCGAAGCAATGGCATCCCGATAAAGTTTTACCTGATCGTCGCTAAGGCGGCATGTCCGGATGTCCTCGATCTTGTCTGGAAGCTCATCCAAGACCGTCTTTTTCAACCGGCGCAGGGTGAAAGGGGATATGAGTCTCGTCAGCGGTCTCTGGCTAGACCTGGATGGATCCACTTCCATGGGCCGGAGATAACGTTCATGGAAATCATCATCAGTTCCCAAGTATCCAGGAACGGTCAAGTCGAAAAGTGCCTTGAGCTCCCATAGTGTGTTTTCAATGGGTGTTCCAGTCAGACCAAATTTTATCCTGGCGTTTAGTTTTTCGGCCGCCTCGTAAGCCTGGGTCTTGGGATTCTTGATATATTGGATTTCATCAAATACGGCAAGGGCAAAGGGTACATCCTCGAATTGACCAATGTCATTTCTGAGAATGCCATAAGAGGTCAAAAGCACATCCCCATCTTTCAAGCTGTCCACAAGATTTCGCTGGCCCCCGTGGAAGACAGTTGCTTTCAATCCGGGAGCATGATCGCGGAGCTTTTCGTGCCAGTGACTCAAGACGGTGGTGGGGCAGACAACAAGAAAGGGTTCTTCTACCCTGTTATGCTCCCGAAGCGCCACCATGAGTGCCATGATCTGATGGGTTTTGCCAAGGCCCATCTCGTCACAAAGCAATCCCCCCAGGGAATTTTCAAACAGGAAGTAAAGCCATTCTAATCCCAGCTTCTGGTATGGGCGAAGAGATGACGTTATCCCTTTCAATGGAGGTATGGGCCGAGTAGGCCTCCATTCCAAGATTCTTTTTGTCATCTCCACCTTCTCGCCTTGCCCTGTGACATTCAGGGAGCCGTGACTTGTCGCCTGCAGGCGAAGTAAATCTAAGTGGGAGAGTCTTATTCCTTTGCCTTGTTTGGCCGATTTCTTTTCTGGAATTGCCCCCAAGAGCCGGTTAAGGGGCTCAAAATCGGCCGACTGGCAATCAATCCATCCGTTGGCGGTGGGAATATAACGCTGTCCCATTTTTTTGGCGTGGAGGATTTCCGCCAGGGAAATCGATATATTCCCAAATCCGTAGCTCATGGAAAGCCAGCACCAATCTCGATCGAGGGCCTTGGGGTTGATTTCAACCCGATCGTATCTCTTGAAAATCTTGAGGCTCTTGACTGAAGTATCCACGATGTGCGGGCCTTCAGAAAGCTCTTCGCCAAATTCTTGTAAAAAACTCGGAACCTGGGATCTCTTCAAGACCATTTTGATTGGGGACACAAACTTTCGTTGCATTTTTCCCGGTGGTTCAAGTTCGGCAAGGAGACCCAGTTCCTTAATGTAAACGAGATTTCCGTATCGAAAGTTTTCGAGATCTTTTCTTTCAAAGAACCGCGCCTCTCCGTCCTCTTGCAGGAGCTGAATGATAGGTCGTACCTCCAAATCCAGTTCCGTATTCATAGAGACTTTAAAAAGGGACTTAAGGGGGATAGGATGGATCGCCAGACCGTGCTGATTGGGAAGGCAATCCTTTAAAGCTATAAGGACTTCTTTCACTTTATTGCGAGGGATACCCATACGAAAAATTGGCTCTTCTTCCTGGCGTTTGCAGGTGACCGTAAAGGTGCCAGTGGTCTCCTCTATGGCTGGATAAAATGTGCATCCGCTGGCCCCCAGTTCCCGATAGCCATGGTAGGCAATCCGGAACCATGCATTTTCCTCCAACACCCGTCGACGTGTTTTGAATCCCATCTCCGCCATGGTCCGTTCGTTGTCGGAAAGGGTCATAAGGGCAAGCTTCTCCAGTAGAGTTGCTCTGTGTGGGACGGCATCCTCCTTACCAATCTGACCAAAGCGCTCGATGAAACGGAGGACATCGGGGCCTTGGGATAGATAATGGAGCATTTCTTCCCCATGCGAGCTAAGAACTTTCAGAGATCCCTCAGGTTTCTGCCCAACAAAATGCATTCGGACAGATTGAGCAGTCTCCTTGCAGCCATCAGCAAGAACTCGGGCTAGGTGATACCAGATGCTCAACCTGAAGTCTTCCTCGGGAGTTCGTCCATTGAGTTGTTTCTGAAAAGCTCTGTACAGATCAAGGAGTTTCAGTATATGGTGACACGTCTTTCTCCTCGAAGCAGAACATGAGCAGAACCTTTGGTCTGTATACTCTTTGTCACCTTTCAAAAAAAAGGCCACTCCAGGAATGGGATCTGCTGGGTCAGGCACCAGTGCAAAACCATGGCGATGAAACTCTACCCAATGAAGGCCTGATAGCGAAGAAGACTGGTCGTTGCTCTTCCGCCTTGCCTTTGGAGATTGTCGTTGTAGTGTTGTATTCTTCTGAGCTCTGGGCATAGTATTGCCTATTTGAAGTCTTCCAGCTTCTTTTCTGCATCTTGATACCTAACAAATTTGATCCAAAAAGAAAAGGTCATAGATGACTAAACGCTCACGGACACAAGGGTCTGTTGTGATAAAGGGCATTTATATTGCCCACCTGATGTCACTCTTTTTGTCTTTACATCATGGTCATCAAACCTATCAATTCTTTCGATATTATTTCACAGGTATTCCACGACAACCAATTCCATTGTGATCATTATCAACCCTTAATCCCCTGAATTAACAGTATCGACAAAATGCCAGAAAACCATGGAATCGAAATAAACTCCCTAAACCTATTGCACAGTCAGAAAAATTCAACGCGGAAAATAAATCTGAAATTGTATTTCTTAGAATGAGTGTTTGTGGGGCACCAGATGAAATTGCACGGGCAACAAGTCCAAGAATTCAATATCCATGCCATGCCCCACCCAATATCATGCCGCACATGCCCTCCAACAAAGAAAATACCATTACATCTTGCCCCAGGTAAAGGCATAGAATAAGTCAATAAAAGAAGAGAACAATTGTCTGAAAATCATGAAAAATTCGTATCATTTGACAAAGTAGGTTCAGTCCAATAGTATTATACTACTGCTTGGTTCAATCTCTTGACTCTTAGGCACCAACTTCTCTTAGTCTTCAAGAGGGTCTGGAACGGTGAAGAGAGTTGAGGGCTAAAGGGTTAGAAAGTTGATGAGTTAGAGAATTAAGAGTCAGTTAGATTCGAAGGGGGGGGCACAATGATCCCGAAGGATAAGCTTGATAAGGCTGTTGAAATTGCCAAGAAATATCGAGTTGGTGAGCTATATTTAATTGGCTCTGCTTTATATAAGGAGCCAGAAGACGTTAGTGATTATGACTTTGCTGTAAGAGATGTGCCAGTTGGAAGGTTCTTTAGATTTTATGGGGAGCTGCTCAGGGTAATGTCAAAGAATGTAGATTTAATAGATCTTTCTGGAAAAATGACAAAATTCAAAAACATCATAGTAAAAGAGGGCAAACTCATCTATGCCAAAACATCAACTTAGAGAATACTGCGAAGCAGAATTTTGAAAATATAGATACTGTAGTATTTGAACTGTTTTCCATTGTTAAGACCGAAAAGGGAGTAGCAGAAACTAAGAAATGAAGATTCAAGCCGGATAATTGCTGATCAAATTACTTCACCACCCCAGAGCTGTTTAAGAAATTCCTGCCAGGGTAGTATTTCGATTTGATCCTCCGTTTTACGTGGTTTTGAATCCAATGATACCAAAATGCTTCGCCGAACTGTATATTCTTCCTTAAATCTTCGTAGCCCCTTTAAATGGGTTGTACTGGCTAATTCAGTAGATTTTACTTCAATCGCAATTTCATGATCTCCGAGTATGAAATCGACTTCAAACCCAGAAGCAGTCCTCCAATAAGAATTCGGGTAAAACAATTCCGAATAACTCGAATGGCACACGATTTCCATCCATATATAGTGTTCAAATGCCCGGCCAAAAAGCTCAGAGCCTTGAACTACCTTACCCCGGCGAGTGAGGTAAATTACTGGGGAGAGATCAAAAA
>JAUWZV010000154.1 GCA_030615105.1 Desulfobacteraceae bacterium | reverse complement strand
AACCATCTTGATCAATTAATTTAATGTCAGGGTTTATGACAACAGATCTTTTTTCTTTTACTTTATCAGATGGTTTATTAAGATCAAATAGCGATAAGGTTTTCACAATCCCTCCTCTCTGAATTTAGATATATGGTACCCTACCAAAGAGGAGGGGGCAAGGAGTTATGCCCGGTTCAAATTTGGCCGTAAGTCCCTGTTTTTATATCCTTTTTGACATTTTAGCAAAAAGGGCTTAATCCAAATTTCCAGATGTCTGTAGTTATAGAAATTATGAATATATGCGGAATATCATGCGAAATATTGGAATAGCCTTTTAGTTTTTTTCACAGAAATTTTAAATTTGTGCCCTTCTTTCTGAGGATAGCGCAAATTTTATATACACTATTCCTTCATGGGAGGTAGCCAATGAAGATCATCGATTTGCGCAGTGACACCGTTACCTTGCCGACACAGACAATGAAAGATGCTTTGTATCACGCTGAGTTAGGCGATGATGTGTTTGGCGAGGACCCATCAACTAACCGACTCCAAGAGATAGCCTCCGAACTGATGGGTAAGGAGGCATCTCTCCTGGTACCCAGCGGGACCATGGGCAACTTGATATGTACACTTACTCATTGCGCCCGTGGGGAGGAAGTAATCTTGGGAAACATGTCGCATATGTTTCTTTATGAAGCTGGTGGCATGTCGGCCCTGGGTGGGATACAACCGCATATCATCCCCAACCAGCTTGATGGTACAATGAGTTTGGAGGACATCGAGGCTGCCATTCGTGGCGATAACATACACTTTCCGCGCACCCGGCTGATCTGCCTCGAGAACACCCATAATCGTTGTAACGGCTCCCCCCTGACACCTGAATACATTGACTCAGTAGCAGCACTTGCCAGACGCTATGGCCTCCTGGTACACCTCGATGGCGCTCGTATATTCAACGCTGCTGTGGCCTTGAGGGTAAACATAAAGGAATTGACTCGCGGTGTCGATTCGCTGATCTTCTGCCTGTCCAAGGGTCTTTCGGCACCAGTGGGTTCAATGGTTTGTGGTTCTCGAGAGTTCATTGCCGAGGCACTGCGAATCCGCAAGGTATTGGGTGGCGGCATGCGCCAGTCCGGGGTAATCGCGGCAGCAGGTATTATAGCTCTGGAACAGATGGTGGATCGACTGGCGGAGGACCATGCGAACGCCCGTCGTCTCGCCGAAGGGATCGCCCGGATACCAGGATTATCTATTGATCTGGCAGGAGTAAAGACTAATATCATTTATTTCGATTTAGTCAGTGACCAACCGACGAATGACGAGTTCGTAATACGACTCGGGCAGAAAGGAATCAAGCTATTGCCTACAGGTTCATCTCGTTTTCGGATGGTGACCCATCACGGTATCAGTACTGAAGACATCGATGCAACCTTGGTAGCCTTGACTGAGGTAATGGAAGAGACATAAATTCGTTCGCCTAACTATCAGCTTCACCGAATCTTAATACACCGGAAACCTTATATATCATCCCGAACAAAAGAATTGAACATAGCGCCCTTCGGGCGGACCTGTAGGGGTTCGATTTATCGAACCCCGCTTTGCGGGACGTCATAAATGCCGCCCCTACAAGGACTTAGAAAGGAAATTCCTATACTATTAAATTAGATGTTCAAGAAGGGGTTAAGTAGGATGGATATGAGAAACGCATTCTTTATCGAAGGTTAGATATCATAGCAATTCCAAGAACAAAGATTATTAGCCCCCATAAACGGATGATTCTGTCACTGGCTCTATTGAACCACCAATCGATAAGGCCTTTAATTTGGCGTAATGGTCCTATGATAAAGTATACCCCCTTTATTAAGGCAAGTAGCCCCAATATAAAAGACAACCAGAATATCTGGGTACAAATAAAGGCACCTGCTATTAAAGTAATCCCGAAAACAATGGGTAAGATAGCCAGCACCCTTACTTTTTCTATAAAAAAGAGTTTTTTCAAAACCTCCATCGTTCCTTCAGTATAAAGAATAAAAAAGATGCCTATAACTATCCACAAGACTGCTATGATATATAAGGCTATAATCATGTCATACTCCCAACATTATGATTCAAAAACCCTTAAACCTTCAACTGTCCCACTCCCAAATTCCTCCAGAGTACTGGCTGCAATCCTCAGACCTTCTTCGAGATAGCTTGATTCAATGCCTGGGACAGCATAGGCATAAAAAAGTACATTCCTGGTGCTCTCTTTTATCCGGGTTTTTTCATCCGCCCCTTGGCAAAGAACGCAGACTATCTCCTTTTCATCTCTCAAAACTATCTCTCCTTTTTTAGTCCTAATTTCCCGATCTCCCATGCCTTTGCAGATTTCACCTTTTTTTGCAAGGTCTAGAGTTAGAGAGCCATCAAAGCAGTCATAATCAGTTACAGCAACCAGAATACCTGCGCACATCTCAGCCATGAAATGTGCATCTACCATAAGGTTATACCGGGGAAATCCGCTATAGATTGTCCTTTTTAGATGAGGAGTCAAAGGACACGTATAGACAAAGCTATTAAAAAACTGGTCATATATGTTTATTCGGGCACTGATTTCACTTAGTCTCTCTTTCTTTCTCATATTCCGTAAAAGTTTCCTTTTAAACTGATCAAATCCAGGTGGATTTAACAAATTCCGGCAGTTGGAAATAAGGGTTAGACCAAATCCTACCTTGGGATATTTGTTTGTATATGTAAGAGATAAATAGAATTGGGGAAACATCAAATTTCACCTCTGTCTAAAAAAGTGATCAGCTTTCCATGTAGACAGTGGAGTATAAGGGAAATTGCCCTGTCGGTCAAGGTAAACCCTGTTAGATTTCAGACAAAGCATTATATCACGTGCGAAAAAGGGGATGATCCAACTCAGGCGTATTATTCCCGAACTTCTTCACTCCGTTAAATAGACGCTTTAAATCTGACATCTCTTGTTAGCGAACATGTTTAACGGGCCAAGCGAGAGATTCTGACAGGGTAAACCTCAAAGTGGTGATCCTGGTGGTCGTTGTAGTGGTGATTACAGATACTGCTATTAATAATTAGGAACACAATTTCAATTTTAAAAGAAATAAGATATCTTAAAATATCTTGTGTAAATCTATAAAGGGTTAAAAAAAACGCCTTTCCTTTAAATATCCTTTGTTTGGATCTAAAGATTAATGGGCGCCTCTCCAACCTTTCTTAAGGCTTCCACCAGTATCTTGTCACTGATCCTGAACCTTTTTCTTTTTAGTTCTTGAATACTGGACCTAATTTCCTTAAGTAGCCCAAGGTTCTTGGCGACAATTAATAGACCCAGCAACCCCATTACTTCAAAACCTGCGATTACCGCACTCTTTCGGGCCTTCTCCTCATCCAGTAATATCAGGTCGGCATTTATCTCTTTAGCCAGAGCTAAGACCTCGGCTTTCCCCTTTTCAAGGGAAGCCATAAGAAAATTCACTTGGGTTTTCTCATTAATCGGCTTTATCTCAATCCACCCGGCTTCACTGATGACTTGAGACCCGGGTTTCTTTTTCCCTCTCTCCGCTACTTCCTTAAACACCTCTTCAGGAATATAAACCTTAGAGAAGATTTTTCGGAGCAGGTCTAATTTCCCTATTTTTGCCAGCCTAATCAGGATAGTGGAGTTGCTAACAACAATCACTTTTTAAGTCTTTCCGTAAGATTTTCTGCAGTTTTTATTTCCCTTGATATTTCATCTTGATCGTAATCAACCACCGGAACATCATTTTCACTGATATACTCTATGAAATCCCATTTAGATAGGCCCGAGAGTTCAGCTGCTCTACCCAATGAAAGGACTTTTTCCTTAAAATATTTTAATGCGAGCAGTTTCCTTGATTCACTGGCTATCCTCTCCTTGGTCAAACCAGAGGCAGAAAGGGACAAATAGAGTTCTTCCGGTAAATCTATTATGGCTTGGACATTTCCCATTAATTTTCCCTCCTTCTACTCACTTTCAGAATTTAGTATTTTGTTATGTTAGCATGTTATAATTAAAAAACTCAATGAAAAGCACTGGTAATTTTTTTAATTAGTGCCCATCCATAAATGGGCTAAATTTTAGATTTGAGGACTGCAAAAGTACCTTCCCCATTGCCCTGTCACTTAGGATGAGGAGTCTAAAACAACCAAGCTCCTCGTTTTGGTACTAAACAAGCAAATTTCAACACACCGGTAGAGCGTGTTCAATACGTATTATAGATAGGTGAATTTAATCTAGGTCATGCCATCTCCTTTCTGGCAAGGGTCAACAAGTTCGCTGACACAATTGATGCCCAGACATAGCTTTTAAAGGATTGAAGGCCCTTCCAGGTGCAACGGCCTAACCCAAAACACCTTTTAAGCCATGAGATACCGGATTCAACACCAGCTCGAAATCTACGGAGTCGTCTGTAGACCCATGCACTGCGACACATCTCTTCCACTTCAATACCACGCTTTTTGGCGAAACAAACATCTTTTATTCCCTTGGCCTTGGTAGACTTCAGATTATCTTTGGTAGCAAATCCACCGTCTATCGCAGCCTTAAGGGGATAGCGACCATAAAGGTTATTCTGACGTTCAACATCTGCTGGGTCAGTGTAGAGTCAGCAGGGTTGCCATCAACTATTCCACAATCGGTTATGAGGTTGGATGAACCCCCGGTCAAACAGAGTTTATGACCGTAGAGCGTGTCTCGATGATCTTTCACAATGATGTCGGTATAAGGTTCAAAGATAGAGACAATCTTCTCAGAGGCAGGGACAGACTCTCCATGGATAACTCTCCGCTCGCTCTGATCTATAACCCGATGAGTGAAACTCCCCGACCAAAGGTCGGGGCTTCTTGGCGCAAATTCTCGCAGTATGCCGCTCGAACTTGCTTAGCAATGCCTTCGACATTGCTTGCTTATTTTGACCATTCATCCCCGACTAAAAGTCGGGGCATTCTGGTTATTCTTCGTAAGTTTGGTATATGTCTCCAATTCTTCAGCCATCTTCTGTGCCACAACCATCTGAGCGGGATCCCTGGAGAGGTGCCCTTTAACACTGATTTTCATACAGAAAAAGACACCCTAATTTCTCATGATGTAGACCATAATTTGCAGATAAGTTTTGTGTCTTCCAGCCATGGAATTGTAGTTTCCTCATAAGCCTCAAGGGCATCCAGCAATACAGGAAGATGTCTTTTCTTTTTCATTTCAATAATAATTGTATCATCAATAGTGAATTGTCCGCCATTGGTAAAGAATTTAGTGC
>JAUWZV010000170.1 GCA_030615105.1 Desulfobacteraceae bacterium | reverse complement strand
GAGAGTCTACAACTTTCAGAGAATATTCAATCTAAGGCAGGGCTTCGGAACGCGGGAGCATGACAATATACCCTACAGGGCAATGGGGCCAGTTACTAAAGAGGAATATGAATCACGCAAAGATAGGTATGACACACAGCTCGAGGAATTTGGCATCCTGGATCCAGAAGGTAAAAGCACTGAGGAGAAGCTTAAAGTCCTGAGGGAATATAGGCAGAACCGCTACGAAAAGCTCAAAGATGCCACCTATAAACGTCGCGGCTGGACAAACGACGGCATCCCAACAGTCAAGACAGCAAAACGCCTTGGCATTGACTTCCCTGATGTGGTGGAATTGATATCCAGATACCAATAGGCCAAACAGAACCCGCATATACAAACCTTCCCATTGCCAGCTAGCCTCAAACAACCTTATCTTGCAATATATTTTTCTTGACTAACGATAATTAACCTTTAAAATGGCGTGGATGTAACTTAAGGGGATAGCACCGCATCCGCAACGAATGGTTGGGGTGTTCGAATCCCTTCATCTATACCACAGAATTGATCAAATGGGATTAAGGGGAATAGAGATCATGTTGAAAAAGAAGAAGATTGGCGTAATCGGGATGGGAAATATGGGGGAGGCCCTCGTCAGCGGGCTCGTTCATTCCCGATCGGCAATTCCCGAAAATATTATATGCTCCGACATTCGGAAGGATAAGCTCAAATCGATCAAAGAAGTATATGGGGTTGTCACGGCAAATAACAATCTCGATGTTGTCAAGGCATCAGAAATTGTTATCTATTCGATTAAACCTCAGATCATGGCCTCAATACTGAAGGAAACAGCTGCTTGCCTGGATATGTCCAAAGTCATCATCTCAATTGCTGCTGGCGTCCCCTTGGCCGCCATAGAGTCGTGCCTCAACAAGGACCTGCGGGTCATTCGCGTCATGCCCAATATCGCTGCGTCCGTTAAGGAGGGCGCTGCGGCCATTGCGGCCGGAAAGTACGTCCTAAAGGATGACCTAAAGATAGCTAAGGCCATCTTCGATTCCGTGGGGAAAAGCGTCATCATCGAAGAGGAGCTCATGGACACCATCACGGGGCTAAGCGGCAGCGGCCCTGCTTACATATTCTTGATTGTTGATGCTTTAGCCGATGCTGGGGTAAAGATGGGTCTTTCAAGGGAAGATGCTCTTTTTCTTTCAAGCCAGACTGTTTTGGGCGCTGCGAAATTATTGATGGAGACAAAGGAACACCCCGGGAAATTAAAGGATAGGGTCACCTCACCTGGCGGAACTGCCATCGCCGCGCTTCACACCTTGGAGCAAGGCGGACTTCGAACGACCCTTATCAACGCCGTGGAGGTCGCCACAAAGCGATCCAAGGAACTGGGGGAGATGATGATGAAGAATTTCTCAGAGGGGTAGCGCTTGTGGTCCCTGGAGTGTATTAAAATAGCTTAGTAGTAAGTCTTATGAAAATCAGGCAGGAGGCACAATTTTGGGAGAAGTAAGAAGCACCCTTGATCTTGTCCTCGAAAAAACCAGGCATCTTACCCTGAGCAAGGAGGAAAAGCTGGATCTTGCAACGGAAGAACTGGATAAAAAGATCCAGGGACTCGTCAATAGGTATTTGGATAATATCTTTCCCCTTAGCCAGCTCAAGGAAGAGGTGGAAGGCATCGATAGTAAAGAACATAATCTTGCCTTTAGGCTCCTTAAAAAACATCTTTTAGCCCATTTCGACCTGGACAGCGACAACAGTTCGATTTTCTCTGCTCTCAGTGAAGTTGCTGGTTTTGATATAAGCCCCCTTGCTATTCTCCTGAAAGAATACATGTCAGAGAAGGAAGAGACCGAAAGAGCATTTAAGGAGAGGGTTTTAAAGGCTTTGAAAGGGAGGGGTGTCTCTGGTTCTGCTGTAGTACCCAAAACCATATCCCGGATTGGGATCAGTTCCTTAACAGCTCACATAAAAGATACCAGGAACGAATCAAATCAATAGCAAATAGTTAATACCAAGTTGCATTCAAACGGCTACTATTCATAGAGGTCATTGCGAACGAATGTGAAGCAATCTCAATAGGATAGATTGCCACGTCGCCCGCCCGCCTCGCCTGAAGGCGAAGCCAATGGCGGGCAGGCTTCGCTCCTCGCAATGACATGATTGCAACTTGGTTAAAACGTTACCCTGGAAAAGATTCACGCCAGGAGCCATTTCTACAAAATACCAAAATAGATATTTTCAATTAGGGAAAAATTCCTCATTATTTCCTCCTGACCTCTTATGATGTTACCATGCCCGGGAAGCAGGAGTTCAATGTTTAGGGAGGACAGACGCCCAATACTCTTTTTTAATTGATCACCACTACCTCCAGGTAAATCTGTGCGTCCTATCCCCTGTTCAAAGATAACATCTCCTGCAAAAAGGGCCTTATGAGAAGGCCAGTAAAGACAGACCGAGCCAGGTGAGTGACCTGGAGTGTGGATAACCTCGAGTTCTATGTCGCTTGCTTTTAAGGTTCCTTCTATAAGAAAAAAATCAGGCTCAAGATTGAAATCATGATAGTATGAAATGTGTTTCTGAAAATAATGGTATTCTATTTCATGTATAGTTACCATAGTTGATAAGGATGAAAAGTATTGTACTGCCTCTATATGATCTGGATGCATATGGGTTGCAATTATCAAGTCGATGTCCTCAAGCCTTATATTAATAGAGCCCAATGAGTTTCGTAATTCAGCAAAGAGATGTTGATGGCCAGGATCAATGAGAATTTTGAAAGGTCCATCAATGAGATAGCTGTTACAGTTATTTTCAGTCAAAGACTGCCAGGGGAAAGCATATAACTCATCACTTAAGCGCATATCCACTTACCTCTAATTTTAGGATGATAACAGTTTTAAATTACAGTATACTATAGCAGAAAATATTTTATTGAAAAGGCCTGAACTGCAATATTTTTTTCAGAAACTTTAGCAATTATATTCTATTTACAGGAGGTAAGAGTTGCCAATCTATGAATACCTTTGCCAGTTATGTGGCAAAGAATTTCAGTATTTGGTATTGAGAAAAGAGGATGAGAAGAATTTAAGTTGCCCAGGATGTAAAGGAAGGGATCTGAAAAAATTGGTCTCAAGAGTTGCCCACCATGCCTCAGAGCAAGACAGACTGTCCGCATATGACCCCAGCTCCCCAAAAGATGATGCATTTTATAAAGACACAAGAAA
Organism: Desulfobacteraceae bacterium; assembly: GCA_030615105.1. Classification (GTDB taxonomy): domain Bacteria; phylum Desulfobacterota; class DSM-4660; order Desulfatiglandales; family B25-G16; genus JAUWNK01. The sequence goes on along the minus strand of JAUWZV010000170.1, from coordinate 532 downwards.
CATTGGACTTCAGGCGAAAAAGAGGGCGCAGCAAATGGGTTTTGATTTAGGATCTGGTTTTGAGTCCAAATTAGATAGGCTGCGCACAGACCCTGGAAAGGTTTTTGATGATACTGATTAGGGCTATTACTTCTTTATATTTCCCCCTTTCATAGTTAATATCTTAATTATAAAATTTGTTATTTACTGGTAGAAAATATATTGCCATATGCCAAAATGAGTTTGAAGTGACTTAAATTGTTCTAAAGTGTGCTAAAGTTATGATCTGACACTGAGAAGCTTGTTAGGCTAAGATAAACATATGGATAGAAAAAAAATTTTTGTCACCCGCAAAATACCTGAGGCGGGAGTAGAAAAGCTTAAAGAGATCTTCGCTGTGGAAGTTTCCCCCTTTGATCGAGATTTAACCCAAGATGAAATAATAAAGATGTCAACTGGTGCTCAGGGGCTTATACCTATGATCACCAACAATATAAACAGAGAGATTATTGATCACCTAACTACAATGCAAATAATAGCGAACTATGCTGTG
>JAUWZV010000104.1 GCA_030615105.1 Desulfobacteraceae bacterium | reverse complement strand
CTTTTCATCCCGGACGGTCGGATTTTCCGAGTCCGGTTGGCGACCCTGGCTTTCCCCAATGGGTCTTCCCATTACCACTGAAGCTTAAACGCTGATTCGTATACACCCCACGTAATAATGGTTTACCTATTGGCTCGACACATCACGGTGATGACCAGCTTTACTCGGCTCAGAGTCCGAAGCTGTGCCGCTTTAGTGCCCGCCAAGTGCCGAGAGCCCCTTTGCCCGCAACAGGTGTTACCTCTTACAGCGTGACATCTCGTATCACGTCGGAAGGCATTACCCCTCCTTCATCGCTCATACTGGCTCATGGGCCAGACCAAATCCCTCTCATTGACTTCGGTTGTCCCTATTTCAGCGAGTCTTTGCAGGTTGTCATCAGTCCCTGCTGGGAGATGGTCCTTCCCGACGTTATCTCTGCAAGTCCTTCTTTGGTTGCCTGGACCCCTACCCCGGTGGGCTCCTATGGTGCTCTATCCCGTTACTTCCCATAGAAACATCGGCCTACCCTGTGCGCGACAGATCGGCTTTCCCACAACACCCCGTACAGCGACTTCAGTACGGCCTAATTTTTCGGAGCTGCAGTCATTCCTTTACGTTCAGGCCCCCAGATTTGCTCACCACCCAGGTCGCTCCCACCACAATCCAGAATGGACTGGGCAGCCGTGGCTTTTACTTCCGAACAACTCACGGTTTGTCACCTCCCCGTGCCCCGGATATGCTAGTCGTCCGAACCGGGCAATTGACGACAGGGGACTTTCACCCCATCAGACTTGCAGCCTTGTCGGCTGTCCCCACGCATCCTTAGGGTTCGGTGGCTTATCCACAGCTTTCGCTATGGGCCTCAGTCCGACTCCCATACCTCACGTTTCCCCAGGCCCCCCGTTTCATCCCTGACGGTCAGATTTCCTGAGTCCGGTTGGCGACCATGGCATTTCTCCAAACAGTCTTCCCTGCACAGTGGGGGCTTAAGCGCTGGCTCACATACATCCCTCACTACATAGGTTTTCCTGTCTCACTCGTGTTGGAGACTTTGTTCTCCATCTTACTAGGCAATAAAGCGGGACGATCTTAAATAATTCAATAACTCATCCAGGATTAATAAAGGCGGCTGAAGGTTTTTCTCTTTAACTGCCTTTTCCTTTTTCAAGGGCGGGTAGTTGGGGGGATACAGGATCGATGGTCGTCTGATAATCATTCAACATTATGTAAGCGTTACAAAAGCCGTGATCCCGATTGTATCGAGGCATGGCTTTTTTGCTTTTTCCGATCAAATAGCATGGATTATGAAGAGGCATTCACCCGATATTTTTACCCATTTCTACTTAAAACACTTTTGGGTAAGATTTTCATTGGTCGGAAAGCTGGAGAAATATATAAAGTAAAGTGTTTACCCTTTACACTTGTAGTTTGGATTTAAGCTGAAGTCCACCACATTTCAAGCTGCATGCTATTGATCGCTATGTGTGAAGAAAATTGGTTTTTACACTGATTTTCGTCCTACATTCTTCAGGGTTTCTCCAATATCATCTATCCCGAGCCTTCTACTGTCAACCACCCTGCCATTGCTTGTGCGCTGGCTTTGGGTTATTTAACACGAGAAATTTGCAGAATACTGACGTAAAAAGTGGTACAAACTATTTAGGCAGGTGACTCCTTCTGTGGGCATATACCTAAATCAATTTCCAATGGAATTATTTACCGAGCCATTGGTGCAGTTTTTTTATATCAAGGTCAGCCTGGAGAGATCCGTCCAGTTCATCGGCTACTGGCTTTTTGCAGGATCTGCAACTTTGTGCACCCCTGAAGAGCGGTTTGCCGCACGAAGAGCAGTGATAGCGTTCACATTCACCCCGCACCCATTCCACGCTGCCTTTCTCATCACCGTACTCGGCCACTTTTGCTCGCCATATGGGAATCGTCCGTTTCATCACCCGCAAACCAGCGGCAAGTGGGAAATTCTCAATCAAGCTGCACGGCCATTCCTCACATTGATGACAAGAGTAATATTCCTTTGATATTACGCAATCCCTTACTCTACATACACTGCATAAACCGTAGAGCTTTTTCGATGGATCAGACTGCATACACCCGAAACATTCTGTCTCTTCGGGTTTTGTTCCATAAAGGTTTCCCATGATCGCCCTGAATTTTTCATTGCCGTCCCTCGTTGCAATGTAAACACCGCAGGTACCACAATATAACCCACATGGTGCCATTAAATCCTTGTTCCTGATTTCTTCCTCTGTCCATCCCTGCATGTTCATGCCTCCTTATCACAGTTAATAAAAAATTCGGGTTGTTTAAAAGAATTTTTAGTATACTAAACGATACCAAGGGTCTTAGATGGGTAAGACCAGTACTGGTTGAATCTTTGCTACTAAAATCTGGTATACTTGTCAAATCTTATATCCGGATTCTATTCGATTTTTTTTCAATATTCAAACACTATTGGAAAGTCTTTAGGGGGTTGTATGGGTTATCATTAATAGCAGTAGTGGAATTCTTACTGAATTGCTGAAGTCACAAGATATGGGAGTAGAGATTCGGTGTTTAAGAAGATTTTCTCTCCTATACTAATCACCCTTGTAAAAATCCGGATACAGCTTTTTTGCACATTCCGGGCATATACTATGGCTGAAGTCTACCTCAGAATGATCTCTTATATAAGCTTCAATCTGATTCCAATATCCTTTATCATCTCGTATCTTTTTGCAATTAGAACAAATGGGTAGCAAACCACTCAATGTTTTTACCTTGTCAAGGGCGTCTTGAAGTTTGTCTCTCTCCCGCCGCAGTGCCTCTTCTGCCTGCTTGCGCTCGGTGATATCTCGGGCAAAGATACGTATGAGGTTTCTGTCTTGTAGGTATGTTATTCTTTGTTCGTAGACCGAGCCATCAATAGCAATCTCGCGGGTGACGGTTTTTTCTTTTCGACCTTTAAGGAGGGCAATGATCGACAGCAAGCCCTCCAGTATAGGATGCTGAAATGCGGTTTCAGGCAGGTGGGGAAATAGCATGGCTGTCACCGGATTGAGGTAGGTTACCTTACCATCAAGATCAATCTCAATAACCGGATCTGGATCCTGCTCGGGGAAGGAAGCCAGCCAAGCAAGCGTCTCCTCTGCCCCCTTGCGCTCATAAGTAGGTTTTTCTGGCATGAGAAACCTCCTTTCATTACCCTTGACAGCTCTTTTCATGGAAGGTGCGCAGCTGTTTGGGCAGAAGCATTTGAATCCAACACCTCACTTTAAAGCATACCTGATGAGGTTGTACGCTCAGTCTATTGAAAGGATAGAAACAATCTGGCTGATAAAAGGGAATGGTTAATATGGATTTGAGAACCTATGGATATGAGTGTTTGATAGCCAGAGTGTTTGTTTTCCCCAATTTATTAATTGTCTTTAAGATTTAAAAAAAATAAGCATGGCTGTCAAAGGCGATTATAGGGAAAATTATCTTAGCCCTTCTTTAGATTTTCAACAGAGCTAATATATTGATTCAATGGAAATAATACCATGCAGTCATCTAAAAACCTTACTGGGCATGGAAAATAAGTAGCATAAAAGACTATCAGTGAATTCAGCAACTTATATTCTTATTTGAGTACCTCCATCTATCTATCCAAATCTTCAAACTCTCATTTTCTTCAAAAAACGCTCTTTTTTAAAGCCTCTTGTTTTTTTCCATTACATTTTTTTCCTTTTATAAGGGGAAAGATCAATGGATTCCATAGTGGGCAAGAATTTTCCTCATCTTTAGATGATTAAACTGGAAAAAGCTAAACTGGAATAAAAAGATACTTTTCTATTGAGGGAAGGGAGGGAAACAGGGCTCAAGATGGGTGTTGAAAATCATGAGAGATTTATAGTGCCAAATTCCATATATTGTGGTCTTGTTAGACCTCTGAAAATGCTAACATTCTTGCCAAATGGGTGAACTGGATTCTACCTTAGTTTTTTCAAGATTACAAACCGAATACATAAAAATTTCGGCCCCGCTTTTCAAGAGAGGGTTGTAGGAGAATAGGACATATGGCCGTCTGATAATCTATCAATCTTATGTAAGCATGGTATGCCCTGAACCTCCCATATCTTTTGAGTGGCATTTTCTGTGGAATAGGATATAATACTTTTCCCAATCACATAAAGCACTTTATTGAGCAGTTTCATAAAACGAACCCACTTTCAGTATTTTTAGCTTTCAATATTGCGCTCATTATCGGACAATACATTTTATTTGTTGAATAATTACAATATGAAATTTGTATTGCTGTAATATAAACTGCATATAGGCAGTATAATGTAAGGTCAGACCTAGACATGGGAGGAGGATCATGTACCGATGGCAATCAATGCTCGGCAAATTCGAGCATACCAAGAAGCAAATCACCTTTCATGGTGAGACGGCAGAATACCCGGGCCTCCCACCAGGGGCTTCCATAGGAAACTTGATCTGCGATCAACGGTTTTCTGGGGGCTCCATCGAGGGAACAGTCCGTTTCAAGGAGATTAGCGCGGACAGTTCCTGCCAATTCATTGTGAGCTATCAGCCTGTCACAAAGGCCTTCGTGGCGGCGGGAATCGGTAGCGATGCCATGTTTGTCATACGTAGCTTCTATGGAACGTGGACGTATCACTCTGCTGGCGGCGACCGAAGCAGCCTCGTTGCGGACCGCGACTACCTGATCAAAGTCCACGTCATAGGTTCACGCCTCACGTTGACTGTCGATGGCGTGGACGTCCTTGTCACGAATCTGCCTTTCACTCTTCCTCTCAATCAGGTCGGAATCTGGTGTCAGGATGTTAATGATATCTACATCAAAGACTACTGTGTGACAGCCGAGCCACCGATGGCGTTTATAGTAATGCAATTCACCAAGCCATACAACGAACTTTACTCTGAAGTTATAGAACCAATCTGCGAGGAGTTTGGCATCAGTGCGATAAGGGCGGACGAAACCTACGGACCTGGGGTCATAATCACCGATATCGCGAGGCAGATAACCGAGGCAAGGCTTGTCGTGGCCGAGATCACACCCGCGAATCCGAATGTGTACTACGAAGTGGGCTACTCACACGCCCTCAACAAACCGACCATCCTGATTGCAGAAAAGGGAACAGACCTTCCGTTTGATGTATCCCCGTTTCGAGTGCTGTTCTATGAGAACAGCATTGAAGGCAAGAGACGCGTTGAAGAGGGATTTCGGAAGCACTTGACTGCTCTTCAAGCTGCGCCAGGTCTAACAGTGAGCTCAAGCTGACGAGGGCCTTCTGCCCTCGCGACTTAGCTCGAGCGTTAATCCAACAAACTATTATATGCTTACGTAATCTTTGCCTGGTTTGGCTATATATTAATAGGTGACTTTCAAACGAAGGAGGGCGCCATGGACTTTGAATTTCATTATTATATCACAGGGATAATAGCCCGACAGGCAGGCTTCGGTGAGGAGGATGCTGACATCATTGCCTATGCCTCACAATTTGTGGACGACAATGATGTGATCCTTAATGTCACAGACAGGAAAACCGGACAGGCTTACTCCAATTATATCAGCCAGACCATGGACATCTTAAAGCCCAAGAAGGCCTTGATGCGGATCTATCCCATCTTTCACTTCGTGCCCGGATATCCAATGGCAGAGTCAGCAAGACGCGGTGACGGCAAGATGCATATTTTAAACACAACACCGGACAATGATATTGCCAATGATATGCTTTCAAGCGCATTTAAAGCCTCGCCAGACATCCGACCTTACCGTATAGGTATTGCCACCCATGCATATGTGGATACCTGGGCACACCAGAACTTTGCAGGTTTCAACGACAGCTTCAATGGAAGTATCCTGAACCCTATTCCCAATATTGGACATGCAGAAGCGAGACATCATCCAGATTGGGTCAGCCATCGATGGGAGGATGACCGATTAGTGGAAAGCGAAGTTGACAATAATTTGCGCTTTATTTCAGCAGGGAAGCGATTGTTTGAAACCTATGTTGACTTTCTCGGATCAGATGTCTCATGGCCTGATCTTGAAAAAGACCTGCTTTTGACCATGGGACGCTCCAGGCGCGGCGGCCAACTTTATGGGCGGGAGGAACGTTTGGAACGCTATTCTCAGATGGCTAAATGGTTGCCTCTTTACGACGAAGATGATTGGTTTGACAAGGCCATAGAACAGGAGGTCCATGGACTTAAAGATTCTCAGGACGGGATTTTGGCTAAATTCACAATCTTTAAAGATCAATACTGGTGGAAAGAAGATGTGAACAAGGAAGACACCCGTTGGTTTAAATTCCAGGAAGCGGTTAAAGAACATCAGGCGTTAGCCTTGGGTCCAGTAAACAAGAGTTGCAAGACTATGGGCATCGACATTCGCCTGCTTTAACAAGCTATAAACGTGTTAATGGCAGCTTACCCATTTCTGCTTGAATCACTTTTGGGTAAGACTTTTATTGGGCTGGAAAGTTGGAGAAATATATAGAGTAAAGTTTTGTCCTTTTACACGTATCGTATGGATTTAAGCTGAACTCCACCTCATTTCGGAATGTATTTTAAAATTTTCTGGAGGGTTGTCTGAGTTATGGATTAGTAGAAACCTACACTTGATTTGCTGGAACCATAAGATGTAAAAATACCCAGGACAACTATTGATGGTCTGTATTATTCTTAATTAAGCAAGAATAAGGTCACTTCCTCTTCCGTTTTTCTCAAGAGCCTACCCTTTTTTTCAAGGTATCTCAAATGAGCAATCGCTTCTCCAGTGGCAAACCACTTTTGTGTCACTGGAAATTGTTCCCAGGATTTATAAGTAATATCCCATGACATCTCTGATGCGACCTGGAAAGCATTCTCGGGGCCTTTACTCAGGATTACAAGGACTTCTTCAGCCCTATTCCGGTGATGTTTTTTCAACTCTGCGATCCTTTTTCTATGGTTCCTGAATAGACGCCTGTGTCCGGGTAATACCAGATCAACATCCAGCTCATGAACCTTATCTAAACTGGCCAGATAGTTCTTGAGCGGATCATCCTGATCGGACCAGCATTGAATGTTGGGCGTTATGTCAATGAGAATATGATCTCCGGAAATGAGAATCTTTTTCGTAGGTTCGTACAAACATGTATGGCCTCTCGTGTGGCCGGGAGTCTCTACGCATTTAAAGAAATAATCCCCAATTGTGATCGTGTCGTCATCTCCTAAGATGCTCAATTCCGGAATCCACTTGGAGCTGAACTTGAAGCCGGGATGGCTATTGAGGGCTGCTCTTAGGGCATCTTTTGGGAAGCCATTCCGGCCGCCATAGTTAATCATGGATTCCCAGCCTCCCCAAGCCTCAATAATCTCCGTATCCGGGCGGTTGAAGTATGTCTTGCTGGTAGGTGTGACCAGCCTTGAGACAAGACCGAAATGATCTGCATGGAGATGAGTAATAAAAAAATCTGTCTCCCCCAAATCCAAATTCAGTTCATGTAGACCAGTCTGCATGGCATCAAGACACTCTTTTCGATTCAATCCCGTATCAATGATCAAATTTCTTTTTGAGCCCATTATTACATAAGAGTTGAGGTATTTGAGTGGGTTCTCAGGAAGGGGGATTTTGATTCGAAAGAGGTTCGGTAGAATCTCTTCGGTCATCGACTTACTCCTTTTACATTTGGCTTCGGTTAAGGTTCCTCAGCAAGAACGGAATAATTTTCAGCTTCAAGGAAAGATAGAATAACCACGCAAGATGTTGGGGTCTGTGCTCGCCCTCTGAAAATCATGTATTCTTGCCTTATATAGAAGTTAATACCAGCTTTCTTTTATTAAATAATACAGATTGTAAGCGAAACTTTTCAGGGTGGTCTAAAGTGCGACCTTAAATTCGCATATGAGTAGATCATCTAAGTCGGTGGTTTCTTGATATTTCTATGCATTGATTAGTTAAAAAATCTCAAAGCATTCTACCTGACAACAATAGAGCGGCAGAGTATCTTTCTACTTAGATGTTTTTTCATGATAGGCCTTAATAATCCACCCAGTGAATTTTATCTTCATTTCTCGGCGGTGCTGGCGGGCTTTGATCTGGATAACCTATGGGAATACATGCCACAAGCTCTTTGTCTTCAATTCCCAGTATAGCGTTAATCTCCTCCTCTGCCCTTTTGGGATCGGTCATCCAGCATGTTCCCAATCCTTTTTCGTAAGCTAAAATTAAAATGTTTTGGGCCAAGGCAGCAGCGCTTAAAAGGGTTGTTAGCCTCAGTCTTTCTACGTTATACCTTTCTTGATTGCTCATGGCGGCATCTATGTTTAAGGGAATTTTCGGCACATATACAAGGATAAGAACCGGCGCATCACCAAAGTTATCAAAAAATTTCATGGAGTATTGCACAATTTTTTCAGGTAAGAACTCTCTAAGACCTGGCTCTATAAGCGGCTTTGCCCTTGAAACAGCTCCGGCTATCTTATCTCTTGTTTTACCATCAACCACAAAAACTTCCCATTTCTGAAGATACATGCCAGTTGGAGCCCATAAGGCTATTTTTAAAATATCTTCTAATACTTGCTTGGGAACAACATCAGTTTTATATTTCCTTATGCTCCTCCGGCCCTTTAGAATGGCAGCCAAATCCATCTTTAAACCCTCCTTTAAAAATTTAAATTCTCTGCTGAAAACCCATACCACTCATTGTATTGAAGATTGAATATTGACCGCAACATTATCAAGCCTTTGAGGCTTTAGTCAAGCTCTTATGAATCCAATAAAATTCGAGTGGGGAGTAAAGGGGGACAATCGTGCAGAAATTGCTTGACATCTAAGGGATAGGACGTCCCTGAAATATTGAAATTCTCATTATACTTCTTGACCGAAAGGCGGTTGAGATTCTTTCTTTAAATGCCTTTTCTTTTTTCAGGGGCAGGTAGTAAGGGTATGGGAGCAATGGCTGTCTGATAATCTCTCAATCTTATGTAATTATGGTTTCCCCTGAACTCCCCATATCTTTTGGGTGGCATTTTCTGTGGAATAAGATATAATGCTTTTCCGAATATTACACTCATTCTTGGCTGATACATTTTGGGTAATTGAAATCTAAAATTTGTGTTGCGGTAATATAAACTGCATATAGGCAGTATAATGTAAGCGTTGTGCCATGGAATTGAATGGCTACTTGAGAATTTTATTAAAATATAGTAAATTTATTACAGCATGGGGATGTGGAGGAAGATATAATGGAGACTATATCTAAGCTTAAACCGCAATATGTAACGGATGAAAACG
>JAUWZV010000014.1 GCA_030615105.1 Desulfobacteraceae bacterium | reverse complement strand
AATCGCTGGTGATGCAGTTAGACCATTTTACTCTCACTTGGAGAATATTGGCGAGAGAGAGCGAATAGATTTCTTTCTCTATAGCATGGGAGGGCATCTTATGGCTCCTTTCCGCTTAGTCCATTTAATCAGGGAATATTGCAAAACTTTGGGTATTTTGGTCCCCTATTGTGCTCATAGTGGTGCGACTATGATTTGTCTTGGTGCCAATGAGATAATAATGGGGAAAATGGGAGAACTCAGTCCTGTAGACCCTACTACTGCTAATCCCTTTAACCCCCAAGATCCGACTAATCCTAAAAAGCGCATACCCATAAGCGTTGAGGATATTACCTCATATATAAATTTAGCAAAAGAAAAAGGAGATTTGAAAGAACGCAACCAAATGCTTGAGGTATATCGCTTCCTGGCAGATAAGATCCATCCTGTGGCTCTTGGCAATATCTATCGGGTTTACAATGTCATTCGTTTGTTAGGCGAAGAGTTGCTCAGTCTGCATATGAACCCAAAAGAAGAAAAAGAAAAGATCGACCACATTGTAAACTACTTAATTGAAAGACTATTCTCGCATGACTTTCCAATTTCCCGGAGAATGGCAGAGAAAGAGCTGGGGCTAAATATTAAAAAACCTGATACAGAATTAGAATCCCTTATGTGGTCTCTTTATGAGATTTACGAGGAAGATTTAAAATTACGTGAGCCTTTTAATCCACCTGCTTTATTAGATGATAAAGATAAGGCAGATTTTTCATATCATACAGCATACATTGAAAGTGCAAAGAGAACGGATGCCTTCTTTCAGGAAGGGACTATAATCAAAGCGCAGCCTCCTCCTGGAGCACCTCCAGGGGTTGCAGGCATTTCGGTAAACTTTACTTTTCAAGGGTGGAAAGAAGTTAAAGAATAAAGGGAGGGCACATTGTATGAGCCTACAGACAACAGCAGGGGTGGCAGGCAAAATACCTGATAAGCTTGAGCCAATGCCTTATAACATACCTATTAAAAAAGCCCCTATTTTTGAGGAAGACGTACTTAAAATTGACGAAGATGAAATTACTATTGATAGCTATTATAGCTGGGGGAAAACTACTTATGCTGAATGGCAGCCAACAAAATTTATTTCATCTCTTCATAATTCCCGATTGAAACTCCAAAAGGCAATAACTGTCTCCCTTGAATATGATGGTTATCAATTCATTGCTTATGCATCAGACTTGGATATATACGGTTGGGGAGATACTGAATATGAGGCTATAGAAGATCTGCGACAATCCATAGTAGAACTCTATTTTGACCTTAAGGGAGAAAAACTTGCTCCCTCTTTGAGGAAAATCTGGGATTATTTAAGCTCTATCGTTGAAGAAATTGAAAGTCCGAGAAGCCAGGAAAGTATTTGAAAAGTTAGGTATGAAGATAAGGGAGGGAAGAGACACGATAGCTTCCCTCTATTATGAAGGACGACTTGTAATCAGAACCAAAGTTCCCCATAAATCCGGCGAGCTAAAAGGAAAACTCCCGCATTATGTCCGGCAACAATTAAGAGTAAACGAAATCCAATTTAGCGGGATAAAGGGCTGCACCATAGAAAGAGATGGATATATAAGAATACTGGCTGAAAAAGGGATTGTTTAGTGATGTTTCTTATATCAAGCCTTGCATTTTACTTCTCAATCCAGCGTTGACTGTTCCTACCATTGTTGTCCTGATCTCCTCCTTACGATCTTATCCATGACACTTTTCAAAAAACCATTTATAAACTTAATGTCTTTTGGATTGCACACTGTGAGTCTCTAAATAGCCTTGACAGCTACCATAATAAACTCTTACCATAAGAGGCTAAGGTAATTAAAGATTTCTTCCAGCCATGGAGAAATATATGATCTATAAACGCTCTGTTTTTATTAGGGTCGTAATAGGATTAACGCTCTTGATGTGTGGATGTCAGAATTCCGGTTCCGAGGAGAAGATTGCCCCTAAGGTAAGTAAAGTGGCTGAGCCGGCAACGGTAAAGGTGGTCGCGGTAAAGAGAGGCGATATCTCTGTTCCTATCTCTGCCACCGGGACTATATTCCCCGAATATGAATCAAAGATTGGACCGAAAATTTCCGGAACCATAGAAATAGTCCATGTGGATGAAGGGGATCAGGTTAGAAAAAGACAGACCTTGGCCCGGTTGGATCAAAAAGACCTGCTGATTGCTGTACGGCAGGGCCAGGCAGCGGTCAGGGTGGCCGAGGCCCAGCTAAAAGAGGCAGAAGTGAAGGTACGAAATTTGAGAAGAGAAAGGGAAAGACTGGCCAACCTTTTTAAAAAGAATGTGATCTCCCAGCAGAAATACGACGATATTGACACAGCCTATTCCATGGCTGTGGTTAGGGTGGAGGTAATCAGGGCCCAGATTTTGAGTTGCAGGGAGAATTTGGCAATGGCCGAGCAAAAACTAAAGGATACTGTAATTGTTGCCCCATTTTCCGGGCTGATCGTGAAACGGTTTATTAATCAGGGGGAATTTGTATCCACCATGCCCCCCAGCCCTCTTTTTTTAATCATGAATATAGACAGGGTAAAGACAGAGATTGGCCTGTCTGAGGTCCATTTAGCTCGCATAAATATTGGCAACCCTGTGGAGGTTAAGATTGATACCTACCCGGGCATCACCTTCAGAGGTAAGATCTCAACGATAAATCCCATGGTAGACCCTGTTAGCAGGGCATTTAAGATTAAGGTTGAGATCCCCAATAAGGATCATAGATTAAAGCCCGGGATGTTTGCCAGGGTAAAGATATACCCTGAAATACATAAGGATGCCCTAATTGTGCCATTCAAATCGGTAATGAAGAGGGAAGGCAACACAGTTGTCTTTGTGGTTGAAAGCGATAGGGTTAGGTTAAGAGCGGTTACAGCAGGTATCAATAATGAAAGGGAAATTGAGGTGATTGATGGCTTGGGAGAGGGAGAGGAGGTTGTCATTGAAGGCCACTATGGAATGGCGGATAAAACAAAGGTAAGGGTGTTGAGGGATTAGATGAATATACCGGAATTTTCTGTTAACAGAAAGATCACTATACTTATGTTGACCCTGATTGTGTGCCTGTTTGGCATCATTTCCTTTGTCAGGATTGGTATAGATATGATGCCTGACCTCGAATACCCCTTTGCATCTGTTATTACAACCTATGAGGGTGTGGCCAGTGAAGATATTGAAAATCTGATTACCAGGCCCATAGAAGAGGCTGTAAGCACGGTAAAAAAGGTCAGCAAGGTTAGATCAATGTCCAAGGAGGGTGTATCTGTTGTAATGGTAGAGTTTGAGTGGGGGACCTTGCTTGACTTTGCCGCCCAGGATATACGGGAAAAGATCTCCTGGCTGACAGACATCCTTCCAGAGGATGCAGATACACCGAGTGTGGTTAAATTCAACCTGTCAGATATGCCTATCCTTTTTTACGGCATCACCGGAATGGATGATACGATCAAGCTTCGCGAGTATGTCAAAGATAATGTTAAAACCAGGATTGAGAGATTGGACGGGGTTGCAAGTTGTTGGATCTCAGGGGGACTGGAAAGAGAGATAAATGTCTTTGTTGATAGGGATAGACTCAGGGCCTATAACCTTTCTATCAGCCAGGTTATAGAGACAATTAAAAGAGAAAACCTGAATGTCTCGGCAGGGCATGTCACAAGAGGCTACACTGAGTATTTAGTGAGGACCATGGGAGAGTACAAATCCCTTGAACCCATCTCTAATACTATTGTTGGTATCAGCAATGACACGCCCATATATATTAAAGATATAGCAAGGGTAGAAGATACACATAAAGAGGTTAGAAATTATTCCAGGACCAATAAAAAAGATTCATTAGTAATGATGATTCTTAAACAATCAGGCGCAAATACGGTTAAGGTCATTGACAGGGTAAAGAGTGCCCTAAAAGAGATGAGGGCAGAGATTCCCGAGGATATTAAATTTCATGCTGTGATAGATCATTCCAGGATTATCAAGAAGGTGGTTAAGAGAACGAATTTCAATGCAATTGAGGGGGCTATCCTGGCCGTTATTGTTATCCTCCTTTTCCTTGGAAGTTGGAGACCGACCTTAATTATCTCCCTGGCCATTCCGCTGTCTATAGTGACTACCTTTATGGGTATTTATGCCTTTGGTTATACCTTTAATATCATGACACTTGGTGGTCTGGCCCTCGGTATTGGTATGCTTGTTGATAATGCCGTGGTTGTAATAGAGAACACCTTCAGGCACTTAGATGAATTAGGAGAGGACAGAAATAAGGCGGCAAAGGCTGGGGCAACAGAGGTTGGGATGGCCATAACAGCATCAACATTCACAACCATGGCCGTGTTTATACCCATGGTTTTGACATCAGGGATAGCAGGCAAACTCTCACGCCCCTTAGCCGTAACTGTATGCCTGGCGCTTTTGGCCTCTTTGTTTGTTTCTCTAACCATAGTACCTATGATTGCCTCCAGTGTTTTGAGGGGAAGAAAGAGGGATGAATCAGGACGGGCACTTGGGAAGAGCAGGTTTGAACCTATCAGGAATATTTACAGGAGATGTCTTCTCTTCTCCCTCAGGCACAGGAAGACAGTACTCGGAGCCACTGTGGTCCTCATTGCCGGAACTATGTATATGGTTCCTCGTTTAGGTATGGAGTTTATGCCAAAACAGGATATACCAATATTGTCCATGATAGCAAAGATGCCGGCAGGTACCAATCTTGAGGAAACAGACAGGGTAATCAGGCAGATTGAAGACATAGTGCTTGACCAACCTGAGACCCTGTACATCACACCATTCATTGGGCTCTCAGAGATGACCAAGATGGATCTCGCCTGGGGTATGGGGGCAGCAGATGTGAATGAGGCCGAGATCATGGTTAAGCTTGTTGATAAGGAGGACAGAATCAGGTCATCGGATGAGATAACAGATGCAATACGAAAGAGGCTTCCAAAGGTAAAGGATGCCGAATTCAATTTTATAGATATAGGCGAGATGTTGATGGGCGGTGGAGGAGAGGCGCCTATAGAGGTAAAAGTCTTTGGTAAGGATCTTTCGATACTTGAGGGAATTAGCAGATCCATTGCAGAAAGGTGCAGGGATGTTCCTGGATTTCGGGATGTTGAGATTAGCCTTAAGGCTGTCAAGCCAGAAATCCAGATAAAGGTGGACAGAGAAAAGGCAGCACGCTTAGGTTTAACGGTTGGCACAATTGGCAGGACAGTGAAGGAGGCATTCCGTGGAATAGTAGCGAGTAAATATAGAATAGGAGGCGATGAATACGATATCAGGGTAAGATTTCAGGATCTTGACCGAAACTCTGTAAGCGATATAAGCAATATCAATATTTCCTCTCCCTTAGGCCCCCAGATTCCCCTCTACCAGGTAGCAGAAATCGGATACGGAAAGGGACCAGTTGAGATAACCAGAGAGGATCAAGAGAGAAAGGTCACAGTAAAGGGAAATACCTTTGGAAGAGACATGGGCAGTATTGTTAAGGATATCAAGGAGAGGGTGGCAAACATAAGTCTTCCCGAGGGATATTTTGTGAAATTCGGAGGGCGTTATCAGGATATGCAAGAGGCCTTCTCTTCGCTTTCGTGGGCATTACTAATAGCTATTATGCTGGTATACATGATTATGGCAGCACAGTTTGAATCACTACTGACACCCTTTGTAATCATGTTTACTGTTCCCCTGGCATTTATAGGTGTTGTCTTTGGTCTCTTTGCATTTGGAAAGACCCTGTCTGTGCCTGCACTTATGGGGGTTTTGATCTTAACAGGCATAGTAGTTAACAATGCTATTGTTATGATAGATTACATAAATAGATTGAAAAAAAGAGGGATTGAATTTGGAGAGGCCATTGTTGAAGGGGCAGCGGTCAGGGTAAGACCAATACTGGTAACTGCCATCACCACCATACTTGGAATGCTTCCAATGGCGTTGAGTCATACGGAAGGAGCGGAAATGAGGTCACCTATGGCTGTGGCTGTAGCCTCTGGGTTGCTGTTTTCTACCTTTCTGACCTTATTTATTATCCCTATTGTCTACAGCATTGTTAATAGGGTGTCATACAGAAAGGGTTAAAATCTTTTTTATTCCTTCCCTACCTCTTTGAGTGTATCCATATATACCTTATAGAACTTCTCGTTATCAGAGATAGCCTTTTTTAGTGCTAAGGCCAGGTTAGAAATATCAGCAGGGTTTACTACAATATTGGCACTTTTTCCAAAGGCCATCATATTATCCAGGGTCTTGAATTTGTCGCTTACCAGAACCAGAAAGGTTTTTCTCCTTATGCTTATAGAGAGATGATTGAGAAAGTGAGTTATAGGGTTATTTTCAAGATCCTGTCCATCAAAGCCATCGGAAAGTATAATCATGTCAAAATGATGAAGGCGTAGTTTCCCCATTGCCTCTTGTATAGATGGAGATACGATAGATTTATAGGATAATTCCTCAAGAACAGAATCAATTGCCTTTAGATGTCCGTCATCCCCATCCAGAACAAGAGCCAATTTGATTCCTTCCTCAAAGAGATCGATGGAGCCGGTATCTTCCTCATATTCATCAAAGCCAGCTTCTTCAACCGCCTCTTTCTTCTTTGAAACTATATCCTCATCAGGTTTCCTTGTATCTATCCTTATTTTGCCCTTACAGTTAGGGCAAGAAATACTTACCATTTGATTAGGGGGCAACTTTTCATCCGGTATCTTTAATGTTTTCCCGCATGAATTACATGTAATGTCCATAAGCCTATCTCCATTCAAGTGACTAAAGTGAACTAAAGCCCGCCCTGGCGCTATGTGCTCTTATCAACCTATTAAAATTATAGGCCAGGCCTGCCCGCCATCCCTGCCCGACATCCGGCAGGCGGGTGGCAGGCGGGTCTGGGCCAGGGTTATAAGTGCTTAAAGTTTAGGGAGAGAATTTTAGATATCGGATTTAGGAAACAGCTCTGGCCCCTGATATTGGTGAACAATTATCTATAAAGTTCAAGATAATCCTTCCATAACTTTAGTTCACTTTGAACTTTAGGCACTTTAGCTCACTTAATAGGGGCTAACTTTACTCATCAAGTGGTTTACCATAACCATCGTCTATTTTCAGATCTTCTATAGATGTTGTCTTTTCTCCCTTGGCTGCCTTGATAGAGTCAATTGACCTGCCAACAATTGCCTTGCGTGATGCATAGGCCATGGCTGTCTCTTCGGTGACAAAGCCATTTGTATAATGCTCGGCAATGCATTGATCAAATGTCATCATCCCGAAGGCCTGGCTACGCTCCATAATATCATAAAATGTCTTTTCCTCAGTTTCACCATTGAGGATAAGGTCTTTTACCATAAGGTTAGAGCCTAATATCTCAAAGGCGGCCACCCGACCACCCCCAACTTTAGGCAGCAATCTCTGGCATGCGATCCACCTGACTGTGTCAGCCAGCCGAATCCTTATCTGGTGTTCCTCCTCCTGGTCAAACATGCCTACAATTCTATTTATGGTTGACCCTGCATCCACTGTGTGAAGGGTGCTCAAGACAAGATGCCCTGTCTCGGCTGCAGAGAGACCTATCTCCACTGTCTCCCTGTCCCTCATCTCACCTACCAGAATTATCTTTGGTGCCTGGCGTAGGGCAGCCCTTAAACCGGAAGCGAATGCATCAAAATCCAAGCCCATCTCCCTCTGGTTGAATGTGGCATTTTTCTGTGAATGGACAAACTCTACTGGATCCTCCAAGGTAATTACATGAACTGACTTTTTTTCATTAATCTCATTTAAGAAGGCTGCAAGAGATGTGGTCTTTCCGCTTCCTGTGGCACCGGTAACAAGGATTATGCCATTCAATACCTCTGTCATTTTGGAAAAGGCAGGAGGAAGGTTCATTTCTTTAATTGTGGGTATTCGAGTTGCTAATTGTCTCATCACCACAGAATAGCATCCTTTCTGGGAAAACACATTGACCCTGAAGCGCGCCTTTCCAGCCAACTGATAGGATAAGTCACAGGAGCCCTCTGTTAAAAGGGTTTTGGTGAGTCTTCTGTCATTATTAATCAGGTTAAGGGCAAATATCTCTGACTGGAAGGGAGTTAATCGGTCAACAGGGGGTTTAAGGGAGACGGGCTTCAATTGCCCAGAGGATTCCACCTGAAATGGTTTGTCTACGGTTATATTCAGGTCAGAGACATTGTCATATGATTCCAACATAGCCCCTAATATATGATCTATCTGTTGTTTTCTCATTTCTATACTCCTTTATAGTTAAACCTCGGTAAAATCTTCAGGAGGTTTTTTGAGGAATGGGAGAAACTTAGACTTATCGTTACATTTTGCATATGCCTCTTCTGCGCCTATCCTCTTTTTTTCTAAATGCCCCATAATAGAATCATCCAAGGATTGCATTCCATATTTCTTTCCGGTCTGGATAGCAGAGGGGATCTGAAATGTCTTTTTCTCCCGGATCAGGTTTCTCACTGCCGGGGTGGCAATCATAATCTCAAGTGCTGCGACCCTACCAGGTATATCTCTTCTTTTAAATAGACACTGACATACCACTGCCCGGAGTCCATCGGATAAGGTGCTCCTAATCTGTTCCTGTTGTTCCGTAGGAAAAACATCTATCACCCGGTCAACTGTTTTGGCAGCAGATGATGTATGCAGGGTTCCAAAGACGAGATGGCCGGTTGAGGAGGCCTCAATAGCCAGGGAGATGGTCTCCAGATCCCTCATCTCTCCAACCAGTATGATATCCGGATCTTCACGAAGGGCTCCCCTCAACGCTGCTGAAAATGACCTTGTATGAATTCCAACTTCCCTGTGATTAACCACAGCCTTCTTGCTAATATGGACGAACTCGATCGGATCCTCAACAGTAATGATATGATCCTTCCTGGTATTGTTGGCCTCATCTATTATGGCTGCAAGGGTGGTTGACTTTCCACTCCCCGTTGGTCCTGTTACCAGGACAAGACCTCTGGGCAATGTAGCAAGCTGTCGGATAACTGGAGGAAGCCCAAGGTCTTCACAGGTAAGGATCTTATCGGGTATCTCCCTGAACACGGCAGCCACACCGTTTTTCTGCCTGAAGAAATTGGCCCTGTAACGAGCCAGCCCAGGAATTTCATAGGCAAAGTCGACATCTCCTGTCTCTTCAAATACCTTTATCTTGTGCTCCGGGGTTATCTCATAAAGCATGGCCTTCAGGTTATCGTCTTCTAGCGTTTTGTATTTTACCCTTTCGAGCTCCCCCCTGACCCTCAAAACAGGCTGTTGACCGGAAGCTAAATGAAGGTCTGAAGCCCCTTGATCATTCATTAATTTAAAAAACGCATCGATCTGGGCCATAATTCTCTCCCTTTAAAGATGTCCGTTTTGATAAACTGTATATTTTTTAATATTTATAGCATATAGATTATTGTGTTCAAACATAATTTTTTATACCCATGAAAAAATTTTCCTTATTGCCATGTAACAGTTGCCCTATATAACAAAAGGGAGATACTCTTGACATGAGTTAAAGTCTAAAATATAAAACGTTATCTTGAAGAAGGAAACCATAGAATAATTTTAACAAAGAAGGAGAACCGTGGACAGTAAAGATAAAATTATAATCAATGGCAGTAAATTTTCCTTTAGACCTGGGGAGACTATTCTTCAGGTTGCTGAGAGAAATGGTATTGAAGTCCCAACACTGTGTTATATTAAAGGATCGATGCCTACCGGGGCCTGCAGGATGTGTATGGTTGAAGTAAAGGGCGCTCGAAATCTCCTTCCTTCTTGTGCCACACCGGCTGTGCAAAATATGGTTGTTGAAACAGAGTCAGAAAGGGTAATAAAATCCAGGTGGATAAATATAGAACTCCTTATATCCTCCGGCCACCATAATTGTCTTACCTGTGAGGCAAATGGCGACTGTCGTCTTCAGGAGCTTGCCTATAGATATCAGGTTGAGACAATCAGATTTCCGGAAAGCCCTGCCATATATCCAATTGAGACAAGCAACGCCCTTATCATCAGGGACTTTTCTCGCTGTATCCTCTGCGGCCGCTGTATTCAGGCCTGTAACGAGGTTCAGGTAAACAATGCTATTTCATATGGATACAGGGGAACTGCCTCAAAGATCGTGGCTGTAGGAGACCTCCCCTTGGATGAGTCCGATTGCGTCTTCTGCGGAGAGTGTGTACAGGCCTGTCCAGTGGGAGCCTTGATAGAAAAGCCAAGCAGGTTTAAGGGGCGACCCTGGGAGGTAAAAAAGGTTCAGACGACCTGTCCCTACTGTGGGGTAGGCTGCCAGATCGATCTGCATGTAAAGGATAATGAGGTCATAAGGGTTACCGGAACAGAGGATGCCACCCCTAACCTTGCAAGTACATGCATCAAGGGACGGTTCGGATACGATTTTATCAACCATAGTGAAAGGTTGACATCACCTTTGATAAAGGAGAACGGCAAATTCAAAGAGGTGCCATGGGATGAGGCGCTGTCTTTTGTGGCCGATAGATTGGGGGATATAAAATCAAAACATGGCCCGGATTCCATAGGAGTCTTTTGCTCTGCAAAGATCACCAATGAGGAAAACTACCTGGCCCAGAAATTTGCAAGGGCAGCAATTGGAACAAACAATGTTGATCACTGCGCCAGGCTCTGACACTCCTCCACGGTGGCCGGGCTGGTCGCCTCTTTAGGCAGTGGCGCTATGACCAATCCCATAAGCGATATCGAGGAGTCAGACACTATCCTGGTGACGGGTTCCAATACGACAGAAGGCCATCCAGTCATCTCATCCTATATTAAAAGGGCTGTCGAATTCGGGGAGGCCAAATTAATTGTTATTGATCCGAGAAAAATTCCTTTAACCAGATTCGCAACTCTCTGGCTAAGACAGAACCTGGGGACAGATGTTGCATGGGTCAATGGGATGATGCATGTAATTATTAAGGAAAATCTCTATGATAAGACCTATGTTGAGACCAGGACCGAGGGATTCGAGGAGCTAAAAGAAACGGTTCAAAGATACACGCCCGAGTATGTTTCCAAAATAACAGGTATTCCACCCGATGATTTGGTGAAGGCTGCCAGGATGTATGCAGAGGCTGATTCAGCCTCGATATTTTATTGCATGGGAATCACCCAGCACACAACCGGTACCGATAATGTAAAGTCACTGGCCAACCTTGCCATGCTCTGTGGAAACATTGGTATCCCTGGCGGGGGCGTTAATCCCCTGAGAGGACAAAATAATGTCCAGGGTGCTTGTGACCTTGGTGGTCTTCCAAATGTATTTACCGGATATCAGCCAGTTGGTGATCCTGCTGTCAGGGAGCGGATGGCAGGTGCCTGGGGAGTCTCAAGCCTGCCTGAATCTACAGGGCTGACATTAACAGAGATGGTTAATAAGGCAGGCGGCAGTATAAAGGCCCTTTACATCATTGGAGAAAACCCGCTTGTCTCAGATCCTGACCTTAATCATGCTGAAAGGGCCTTTGCTAACCTCGATTTTTTGGTTGTTCAGGATATATTCCTGACAGAGACGGCAAGAATCGCGGATGTGGTTCTGCCTTCTACCTCATATGCAGAAAAGAGCGGGACATTTACAAATACTGAGCGCAAGGTACAGATGGTCAGAAAGGCAATAAATCCACCAGGCCAGGCAAGGGAAGATTGGGAGATTTTATGTGATCTGTCTTCCCGAATGGGTTACCCAATGGAATACAGAGATTGCAAGATGATCATGGAGGAGATTGCCTCTGTGACCCCTTCTTATGGCGGTATCAATTATACAAGGCTGGAGAAGGAAGGCCTTCACTGGCCCTGCCCAACAGTAGAGCATCCAGGAACCCCTCGGCTTCATGTTGATAAGATTGTAAGGGGCCTGGGTATGTTCCATGCTATAGAATACCACCCACCCTCAGAGATACCTGATAAGGAATACCCATTATATCTCACAACAGGTCGTGTGCTTTATCATTTCCATACCGGTACCATGACCATGCAATCCGATGGCCTAAATGACCTGGCTCCGGAATGCTTTGTAGAGATCTCACTACAAGATGCCCAAGATTATAATGTAGATGATGGGGATTTATTAAAGGTAAGCTCTCGCAGGGGAGAGATTAGAGCTAAGGCAAGGATTTCTGATCAGGCAGTAAGGGGAACTATATTTATCCCATTTCACTTTGCCAAGGCGGCAGCTAATAAACTGACCAATGCTGCCCTTGATCCGATTGCCAAGATACCGGAATATAAGGTCTGTGCAATTAGGATTGAGAAATTATGGGTCCAGGGAGAAGATAGATGAAGGAAATAACTTTAAAGATGTGGAAAAAGATTGATGACATAATCCAGAGGTATAAGGAAAAAAGTGGAGCACTCATACCTGTGCTTGAGGAATGCCAGGATGTCTGCGGATATTTGCCAATGGAGGTACAGGAAAGGATCTCCAAGGGTCTAAACATTCCTGGAAGCACAATCTATGGTGTTGTAACCTTCTATTCCTTTTTTACAATGGTTCCAAAAGGCAGACACACCATAAAGGTATGTCTGGGCACAGCATGCTATGTGAGGGGAGGGAAGGCGAATTTGGAAAGCATACAGGATGAATTTGGAGTTGAAAAAAGGGAGACTACGGGAGACCTTAGATTCTCCTTGGATTCGGTGCGCTGTATAGGGGCGTGCGGAATGGCCCCTGCCATGGTAGTAGATGATGATACGTATGCCCAGGTTAGCAAGCAAAATATAATGAAGATCCTGGACGGATATAAATAGGGAGAATGGGATGGGGAGAATAAATAGGGATCAATTGAATGAAATAAAGTCCAGAGGGAAGAATATTATTGATATTCGTTTAGGTAAGGTATCTGTTGATGGCGAAAAACATCTTATGGTAGGTGGAGGCACTGCATGTCATGCAAGCAAAAGCGAACCGGTAAGGGATGCCATTAGAGAAGAGATAGAGAAGAGAGGGCTTTCACAAAGATGTAAGGCGATAGAAACAGGAAATGATGCATTTTCAACCCTGGCCCCTGTAATGGTTGTATATCCAGAGGGGGTATATTATGTGCATCTTACCCCAGATGACGTAGATGATATAGTATCAGAGCACCTTATTGATGGAAAGTTAGTAGAAAGACTCCTTTACAAGGATCCCACTAATAATAAACCTATCCCCAGGATGATGGATATACCATATTTTTCTAATCAAACACTGATAACCTTAAGGAACCTAACCCTTATAGATCCTGAAAAAATAGATGATGCTATTTACAGGGATGCATATCAGGGAGCAGCTAAGGCATTAATAGATATAACAACAGAGGAAATTATCAATCAGGTTAAGATTTCAGGAATCAGGGGCAGGGGAGGAGCAGGATTTCCTACCGGAATGAAATGGCAGTTTGCCGCTAAGTCAGAGGGTGATATTAAATATGTCCTTTGCAATGCCGATGAAGGTGACCCCGGTGCATTCATGGATAGAAGTGTGCTTGAGGCCGATCCCCATGCCGTATTAGAGGGGATGATAATTGCGGCCAAGGCAATCAATGCCCATCAGGGATATATCTATTGCAGGGCCGAGTACCCCCTTGCAATAAAAGGGCTTACCATAGCCATTGAACAGGCCAGGCGATATGGCCTGTTAGGCAAGGATATACTTGGAAGCGGTTTTGGCTTTGATCTGGAGATTTACCAGGGAGCAGGCGCCTTTGTGTGTGGAGAAGAGACCGCCCTAATGATATCGATTGAAGGAAAGCGAGGAATGCCAAGGCCAAGACCCCCCTTTCCAGCCCAGGAAGGGTTATGGAAAAAACCAACAGTTTTGAATAATGTTGAAACCCTGGCAAATATTCCACAGATTATCTTAAATGGTGGACAGTGGTATGCAGCCATTGGTACAGAGAAGAGCAAGGGAACCAAGGTTTTTGCCCTTGCTGGAAAGGTTGTTAATAGTGGCCTGGTAGAGGTTCCCATGGGGATGCCATTAAAGGATATTGTCTATAAAATCGGAGGTGGGATACCAGAAGAGAAGCGATTAAAGGCGGTGCAAATAGGTGGTCCATCAGGGGGATGCATTCCCTTAGAGCTGCTTGATACAGTTACCGATTATGAGGCCATAACCGCTACAGGGGCTATTATGGGTTCTGGCGGTATGGTTGTAATGGATGAAGATAACTGTATGGTAGACATAGCCAGATTTTTTATGGAATTTTGCCAGGAAGAGTCATGTGGAAAATGCACCCCATGCAGGGAAGGAACCAAAAGGATGCTGGAGCTGCTCACCAAGATAACCGAAGGCCAGGGTGAGATAGATGATATTGCCACCCTGGAAGAGCTTGCAGAGATGGTAAAGGATTCTTCTTTATGTGGTTTAGGGCAAACTGCACCAAATCCAGTTCTTAGTACAATCAGGCATTTCAGGGATGAATATGAGGCCCACATCAAAGATAAAAGATGCCCTGCACACGTTTGTAGGGCCTTAATCACTTACATTATAGATGAAGAAAAATGCCCCGGGTGTGGAAAATGTAAGAGGGTATGCCCGGTAGAGGCCATTATTGGTGAGGAAAAGGTGGTTCACACAATTGATCCAGAAAAATGCATAAGGTGCGGTGCATGTATAGCATCCTGTAAATTTGATGCAATTGAGGTTGTTTAAGGATAGAGTTTTAAGAGAGGTTATTTAAAGATGATCCAGGTTAATTCGCTCTGCCCTGAATTGGAATAGTAGAGTGATGGGTGCAATTGTTATTTGTTAATAGTTAATTGTTATTCGGATAACTAATAACTTATAATAGATAACGTAAAAGAATGGCACAAATCGGCTAATATTTAAAACAACGATATCAATGAGGTGTAGAATTTCCAAAAAGTAAATATGGATCGGATAGATAAATATGGTGGAATGCACTATGAGGGGATGTGTATCCGGCCTCCCAGTGAGGCAAACAGCATTCTCCTTCAGGCCACTGTTGGCTGTTCCCATAACAAGTGCACCTTTTGCGGCTCATACAAGGATAAAAGATTTCGGATCAAGGATAATGATATTATCTTGAGTGATATCCTCTTTGCATCAAGGTATATGCAAGATCAAGACAGGCTTTTTATCATGGATGGTGATGCCCTGATCATTCCTTATCGCCGTTTGACATGGATTTTAGAAAGGATAAAGGAACATCTCCCATGGGTCAAAAGGGTTGGAGTTTATGCTAATACCAAAGGGATAAGGATGAAGAGCGAGGAAGAATTGATAAGATTGAAAGAGATGGGCATAGGAATCATCTATATGGGCATAGAGACAGGCGATGATCAGACACTGGAGGCCATCAGGAAGGGAGCCAAGGCACAGAGAATTTTAGATATGGGTAAAAAGGTTAAAAGGACAGGAATAAAGCTTTCTGTTACCGTTCTTTTAGGGATTGCCGGCAAAGAGAGATCGCTTATCCATTCAAAGGCAACAGGAGAGCTCCTAAGCGCAATTGATCCCGACTACATTGGTGCACTGACGTTAATGATAATGCCCGGGACACCCCTGGCAGATGATCTTTCATCTGGTAGATTTGAACTTCCTGATAATTTTGGGATGCTAATGGAATTAAGAGAGATGATAGCCGCCACCAATCTTACAGGTGGCCTTTTCTTTTCAAATCATGCATCAAACTATCTGCCTGTAAAGGCCAGACTCCCAAAAGAAAAAAAGCAGACCCTTGATTTAATAGATATGGCCCTTCAAGGAAAAGTAGAGCTCAGGCCAGAGTGGATGAGGGCACTTTAAATGATAGCATCAGGCATAGATGATCACATATATGCGGTCATAATGGCCGGGGGAAGTGGAACCAGATTCTGGCCAAGGAGCAGAATAGATAGGCCAAAGCAACTCCTGAATATCACTGGAGATGAGATTCTACTTATTAAAACCATTGAACTAATCAAACCCATTATACCTATCAGCAGGATAAAGATAGTAACCACCTTATCCCAGGCAGATGCTGTTAAAAGAACAGCCCCTGAGATACCATATGAGAATATAATAATTGAACCATTTGGAAAAAATACTGCCCCTGCAATTGGCATTTCTGCCCTTTTTATTGAAAGAGATGATCCAGATGCTGTTATGGTAATTCTGCCCGCAGATCACTATATTGAGGATAAAAGCAGGTTTCATAAGACAATAATGGCAAGTGCCTATCAAGCCTCTCAAGGGGATTTTCTTATTATCATTGGGATTCCTCCAAGGGGACCAGAAACCGGTTATGGGTATATAGAGGCAGATGAATTGATGGATAAAAAGAATTTAATATATTCTGTCAAATCCTTTCATGAGAAACCTGACATAGATAGGGCCAGGCTTTTTATAAAGCAGGGCAACTTTTTCTGGAATAGTGGTATATTTATTTCGAGTGCCTCAAGCATGCTAAAGGAAATTGCACAATACCTACCTCATAATTATACATGGCTTGTGAAAATAAGGTCATCCCTTAATAGGCCTGAAGAGTCAGGGGTAATCAGAGGGGCCTACAAAGAAATGGAGGCCATCTCTATTGACTATGGTGTTGTAGAAAGATCAAAGAATGTTCTGATGGTAGAAGGGGGATTTGGATGGAATGATGTAGGCTCCTGGCCATCTGCAGCTCAATATTGGCCTATGGATAAAGATAGAAATGCCTCAATTGGAGAGGTAATCAATCTTGATTCTTCTAAATGTATTGTTTATAGCCCAAAAAAACCGGTTGCACTCTTAGGTGTGGAGGATCTGGTTATTGTTGAGGAGGAGGATGTGCTTTTGGTCTGTAAGAGAGAAAGGTCTCAGGAAGTGAAAAAACTTGTTGAGATACTTAAATCCAAGGGCAGGGATGAGATTTTGTAAAGGGGAATATATATGAACCCGGAGATTTATAGAGAATACGATATAAGGGGTGTAATAGGTGAGGACATTAAGGAAGATGAATTTATTATCCTGGGAAAAGGGTTCGGCACCTATTTCAAGGGCTCAGGAAAAAGAAGGATCGTACTGGCAAGGGACTGCAGGTTGAGTTCACCCAGGGTAGGAGATGGGGTTACAGAGGGCCTCATATCCACCGGCTGTGATGTGGTAGATGTAGGTGTCTGCCCAACCCCAACGCTTTATTTTGCAATACGCTACCTAAAGGCCGATGGGGGGATTATGGTTACAGCAAGCCATAACCCGCCTAAATACAATGGCTTCAAGATATGCAGCGGTTTTGATACCATATATGGGCAAGAGATTCAGAAAGTAAGAGGGCTTATCGAAGGGGCGGATTTTGCAAGAGGAAAAGGAACCTATTCATCATATGAAATTATTGAACCATATATAGATATGATCACGGGCGATATAAAGATAACTCCTGGCATCAAAGTAGGTTTTGATGCAGGTAATGGAACAGCAGGGCCTGTAGGGGTAGAGATTTTGAGATCCCTTGGCTGTGACCTCTACGATCTTTATTGTGATATGGATGGCTCCTTTCCCAACCATGAACCAGACCCCACTGTACTGGATAATATGAGAGATCTTACTGAAGAGGTGAGAAAGCACAATCTTAATGTCGGTATCGGCGTTGATGGAGATGGAGACAGGATTGGAGTGGTAGATAGCTCAGGTGATATTGTGTTTGGGGATATGCTTCTGCTCATTTTTGCACGGGATATCCTGGTTGAACATCCTGGGGCAACTATTATTTCTGAGGTTAAATGTTCAGATAGGATGTATAAAGATATTGAGGCTCATGGTGGGAGTGCCATTATGTGGAAGACAGGGCATTCTCTTATAAAGGACAAAATGAAGGAGAGCAAGGCCCTTCTGGCAGGAGAGATGAGTGGTCATATGTTCTTTGCAGATAGGTATTTTGGTTATGATGATGCCATCTATGCATCATGTAGGCTGTTAGAGATATTATCCAGGACCGGTAAGTCATTGATAGAGCTTTTAGCGGATGTTCCGAAATCATATGCTACACCTGAAATCAGGGTGGAGTGCCCTGACGCTAAAAAATTTGGGCTTGTAGATAGGCTAAAAAGTGAATTTAGCAAACAATATAAAATAATTGATGTGGATGGTGTAAGGATTGTCTTTGATGATGGTTGGGGATTGGTGAGGGCCTCTAATACTCAGCCTGTACTTGTACTAAGATTCGAAGCGCAATCCAAAGAAAGGCTTGATGAAATTAAAAGCCTGATAGAAATGGCTATAGAAAGATTCAGGTAAGACTCATACCTATCAGTCAAAAAGCATGAAAATATTGAACTATAAATGTCAAATTAAAAAAACGTTATGAATCGGTGACGGTGAGGGTAACGAAACCCGTATCGGTAACGGTTAAGGTAACGTAAAAATAAAAAGACGAAAAACGTAACCCTGGCCCAGACCTGGCTCGCAAAGCATGCATATATAGACCTTGCTTGTGGAATATTACAACGATCACATTATGTTCCAACAATGTCGCGCCAGGGCGGGCCGATCAACGAAACGGGCCTCGTAACCGTAACCCGCATATCGACAGATTGAGCGAATAGTTTTGGCATTCAGCACTTTATTTAAGTTCTTTATTTTGACATTATTTACGGAACGAGATAATAGGCCTTATTCCTTCTCCACTTTCCTTGTCTCTTCATCCCTTAATTCTCTTCTTAGGAATTTTCCTACCTTTGATTTGGGCAACATGTCTCTGAATTCAATATACTGGGGAACCTTATAAGGGGCCAGTCTTTCCCTGCACCACCCCATTAACTCATAACTACTAATACCTCTTATATCTGTCTTAAGCACTACAAAGGCCTTTATCCTTTCACCTACCTTCTCATCAGGAATACCCACAACGCTTGCAGATAATACTGCATGGTGTTCCTGCAAGGCCTTTTCTATCTCTGCAGCAGCTATCCTATAACCTTTGTGCTTAATCATATCCACTGATCTATCCTGGAAGTAGAGCCAGTTATCTTTATCCACTCGGACAATGTCTTTTGTTCTGTACCAGATTTCACCATCTATATTTAGAAAGCATTCGGCGGTTTCTTCGGGATTATTCCAATAACTTTTTACTGCATATTCGCAGGTACTCAATAACTCTCCTGGCTCCCCCGGAGGAACTGGTTCTAAAGAATCAGGATCCACAAGCTTAAACTTGTTTCCGGGCGAGATCTTACCTGCAGAACCGTCTGGGGGAATCCCATCTTTTGAGTAAGATAAAGAAACAGCCCCACATACCTCAGTAGTTCCATAACCCTGGTATAAAGGAGTATTGAATTTTTTTAGCCACCTATTTCCTACCTCAATAGGCAATGCATCACCACCTGTACCGCAGAATCTTAGGGAGCTTAGATCATAGTAATCTACCCTGTCATGTTCCAGGATCATCCTATACATTGCAGGAACTGCAAACATGTTCGTTGCCCTATAGTGCTGAATGCAGTCAAACAGGGCATCTAAGTTCACCCTGGGAAGAACAATCAAGGTCTCTCCTCCAACAAGTAAAGGCCCAAAGGCGTCCATCTCGCCAATGATATGATATAGAGGGGCTGATAACACCGAGATGCACTCCCCTAAGGGGACTACAGATTCGCTTGCCTTTCTCCATTCTAATGCCCTACTGAGAAAAAGCCCTTCTGATAAGGGCACACCCTTAGGAAAACCTGTGGTCCCACCGGTATAAAGCATTATAGCTGTATAATCACCACCACGGGCCTTGAATTGAGGTAAAGATGAGGGCATACCTTCCCTTAAAAGTTTTAGAAAAGAGAAAAAGTCTTTTCCAACAGGAATCTTTCCCTTGGGAATCCTATCAAAGCCTTTGCCTATGATCTTTTTCCACCAGGGGACAAGGTCAATGACATTAGTTACGATTACATTTTTTAATGGTGTCTCTGGAAGAACCTCGAGCGCATAACTAAGGTTGGTGTCCATGCAGAGTATAGTCTTGGCCCCGCTATCGTTGGCCATATACTTAAGGTCATAGGAAGTGTAGACTGGTGCAACCGGGATAGGAATAGCGCCAAGCCTCTGTAAGGCTAACCAGGCTATAATGGTCTGGGGAAGATTATATAGATTTGTGATAACCCTATCCTCCTCCCCTATACCTAATTTATGTAAAGAGGCTGCAAACTTGAGAACCATTTCATGAAGTTGAGAATAACTGTATTTTTCTCCAAGATAGATAATTGCTATGTTGTGAGGAAATTTTTTTGCAACCTCTTCAAAATCACCGTAGATGGTATCTGCAAATAACTCCATATATCCAAATCCCTTCTCTGACCATGCTCAATAAAATATGGAAAATCCTAAATCCTAATATCTAAATCCTAAACAAATTCCAAATTCAAAAAACTAATCACCAAAACGTTTTTTTGTTTAATTCCTAAATTCAAAATCCCAACCCCTAACTCATACCATTTTGAATTTCTTATTTCGGTCATTTGGATTTGTTTAGTATTTCGGATTTAGAAATTAGTATTTTTTAATAACATTGCTATCGAGTAAGTACATGATTACATACTAATAATTTTCCACAAGTTATTGAGTAGTTGACATTCTCTATACGCCAAGATATGCGGATTTTACCTCAGGATTATCTGATAGCTCTTCTCTTGTGCCTGAAAAGACAAGCATACCATTTTCTATTACATATCCCCTGTGGATTACAGGAATAAGCGGCCTGGCAAATTGCTCGGTTACCAGAACCGTGATACCTTGTTCAAGGATGCCTTTGATTGATTTAGCCAATTTAGCCTGAAGAAAAGGACTTAATCCAAGCAATGGCTCGTCCATGAGCAATAACCGGGGTTTGGCAACCAATGCCATGCCAATGGAAAGCATCTGTTGTTCTCCTCCACTCAGCAATCCGGCCTTTCTCTTCTTCAATTCTGGTAAGGCGGGAAAAAGATTGAATGCAAAATCAATTCCCTCCTTAATCTCCTTCCCCTTTCGCAAGTATCCTGCTATCTTTAAATTTTCCAATACATCACTATCCTTAAAAATAGGATGTCTTTCCCTGCTCAGCACTATTCCCCTTTTCACCCTTTCACTGGGTTTAATATTAGTGATGTCTTCCCCTTCAAACCTTATTTCGCCTAACACATTTATTCTCTCTCCCCCTCTTCTGTCCTCTTTTTTCTTCATGTCGATAATCAAGCCAGAAACTGTGTTCATCAAGGTAGTCTTTCCAGCGCTGTTAGACCCGAGAACGCCCACTATCTCATTCGTGGGAATCTCCAAACTCAGATCATTCAAGGCAAGGGCATTTTCAAAGAAAACCATAAGGTTTTTTATCTCTAACAATATTTCCATATTTAATCCCTGCGAAGCTCCGCCTCAAACCTTCAAGGTATGGAGGGCATAACATCTTCGGGGCAACTGGTCAATTTCTGTGACATTCGGTTGCGCTAAAGGGTTGCGGTTGCGCAGCTCGAATCGGTTAACGGTTAACGTCATACGAAACCAGCAGCGCAACCGTAGAACGTTAGACAAAACCAACATCGCTTCGTCTCAAGCAATGGGATATTTACTTACATAAACTCGTCGGTTTGAAGCGAGGCTTCGTTAGTGATTAAGTTTCTTCAATCTCACTTCCAAGATAGGCATTTTTAACCGCATCACTTTCCATCACTTCCTTTGGAACACCCTCGGCTATTTTTTCACCGAAGTTTAAAACAAATATCCTGTCAACGACCCTGAAAAGCTCCCGCAATCTATGTTCAATCATGATCACGGTCAGTCCTTCAGCATTGAATTTTTCAATAAGGGGTAAGGTGCTTGCAACCTCAGACATGGCCATTCCGGAGAAGAGCTCATCGAGAATAAGCAAATTGGGCCTGAGTGCCATAGCCCTGGCCAGGTCAAGCCTTTTCAGGTACCCATGGGGAAGACTTCCAGCCATCTTGTATGGCACAAAGGAATCCCTCTCAAATCCCATATCATCTAAGAGATCAACGGCCACGTCATCCCTTTCGCCATACTCACCTCCTCTAAGCTTCTTAACCCTTGGAGAAGATAAGGGAATGATAAGGTTTTTATATGCAGGCAGATTATAAAAAAGCCTCACCATCTGGAAGGTCCTGGAAATGCCTTGGCCAGCTATTGTATAAGGCATCTTACCAGTAATATTTTTCCCCAAATAAGTTACCCTGCCGGAATCAGGCTTTACAAAGCCAGTGATAAGGTTTACGAGGGTAGTCTTTCCTGAACCATTAGGGCCAATAATACCTAAAAATTCACCTTGTCTTAGCTCGAAACTTACATCGTGCACAGCGGTAACCCCGCCAAAATGTTTTCTTAGCTTTTCAACCTTTAAGAGCGGCTCACCTTCCATATCAGCCAACCTTCACAAATGTTTCAAACTGGTGGTATTTTCTCTCCATATAATGAAAAATGCCCTCTGGCAAAAGAATAACACTCCCAATCAGAACTCCACAGTAAAGGGCTATCCTTAGCCCACCTAATGCCCTTAAACTTTCAGATAGTGGCACCAAGATCATGCTTCCCAAGGCTGCCCCGGCAAAGGTGCCTGGCCCTCCCAGGGCCGCAGCAGCTACCGGCAGGATAGAATAATCCAGGGCAAAGGCACTCATTCCCACAAACTGATAATGATGGGTCATAAAGGCACCGGCAAAGCTCCCAACTGCACCAGCAATGAACAAGGCCTGAATCTTGCGCCAGTATATATTAATAGCAGCACTCATCACGGCCCTGTCATCATCTCTGATTGCCTTTAACACCAGGCCATAATCCTCATTAATTAGCCTTCGAAAACCAAATAGACAAACCAGGAAGGTAACCACTGCCATATATGTCGATATCCATTCATTATGGAATGGGACCAGAGCGGATAACCCATGACTGCCTCCAACAAGCCCTGTTGCCTCAATCATCTTCATAAGCAGCATGGGAAGCATCAGGGTAACCATAGCAAAGTATACCCCTCTCAGTCTAACTACAGGGGAAAGCAAGGCTGCGCTTAAAAGACCTCCACCTAAGGTAGCTATTGGCAAGGTGATAGCAGGGGTCAAATGAAGGTAGTAACTGAGGGTGCCCGCAACATATGCGCCAAAGCCAAAAAATAATGACTGCCCCAGGGAAAATAAGCCGCATGAGGCAAGGAAATCCCAGCTCAAGGCAAGAAGGCCATACATACAGGCAAAAACAAGTACCTTTCCCCAGTACCCTTTTAAAATTAAGGGCAAGACAAGCAAAGTAATAACCGGCACTACCCTGGGCAGAACAAGATAAAGTATCTCCCTATAGGAGGAGATGGCAAAAACAGAGTCTGACCTTACCTTTATCCCTCTATCTAACCTCTTTTTCCTATAAGTGGCGTCTATACCAGTCAATTTAGACCCTTTCTTCGAGTTCCTTGAACTTACCAAAGAGGCCAGAGGGCCTAATTGCTAAGACCAGGATGATAGCAGAAAGAGGCACAATTATCATCCACTGAGCCCCAATATACCTTGCTGTAACTACTTGACCAAATCCAATGATGAAGCTTGCTACTATCATTCCAGAGGTACTCTCTAATCCACCTACAATTGCTACTGTCAGGGCATAGATCAGAACATTGTAACCTATGGTTGACTCCATTATTCCCATAGGCAGGATTACTATAGCAGCCACTGCTGCTAATGCTGATCCAAAGGCTAAACTAAGTGCGCCTATCCAGTCAGACTCTATCCCCAAGGAAAGAGCAGTCCGCTCATTCTGGGCTATTCCCCTGAATGCAAGTCCTATTTTTGTGTGATGGACAAATAGATAGAGAAGAATAAGCAAAAAGATACCGGTGCCAATAACAAAAAGGCGCTGGTAGTCGACAGCTACCCCTTTTATTTCAATACCGCCTCTTAAAAAAAGGGGAAGGCTATACTGAATCCCATAAAAACCTCTCCACGTCAGGAGCTCTAATATTGCTATCCCTGCTGCAAAGGTCACAATAAGCTCAGAGAGGGCTATCCCCCTAATTCTTAATAAAAGCACCCAATAAAACGCAAAGCCGATAAGGCCGGATATGAGTATGGCAAGCAAGGCCGATAAGAAGAAAGGAAAGCCTGCCTGATTTATGAAGGACCAGGCAATAAAACCGCTAAGGATATATAAGGCGCCATGGGCGAAATTGGCCAATCCACTGATCCCGTAAGTAAGGCTGAATCCTAAGGTATAAAGGGCCAAGACTATGCTTGTTATTGTTCCGTATATCAGGGTGGACATTTCTACATTACGATTAAAGGTGACGAAATCGCAAAAAGTCAAAAATGCTCCCTCTCCATTGATGGGAGAGGGTTGGGGTGAGGGTGTTCCCCCTCCCCTTTATCCCCTCCCACCCCCGATATGATCGGGATCTTCGACAGGGGAGGGGGAATCTGATTTTTTTAAGATGCCATCAAGATTAATTGGCCATTTATATATGAATAAGCGGACCTGAAATAGGTCCGCTTATTCCTTCGCTCTGTCTGTTATTCTACTTCATCCATGGTGGAAGCAGTATCTTACCCTCAGCCAAGAATGGAGGATAAACCGGCACCCTTTTACCTTTCTGCCATTGGAAAACCACTGCTATGCCCGTCTCATTAGGGTCTTTTTTCCCGAAAATCGCGGTGTGATTCTCGTTGAATCTTATCCTTCCAGACACACCTTTATAATCGGTCTGCTCGAGCGCTGTTACGAGCTTATCAGGATCAAGGCTTCCTGCCCTTTCAATGGCT
Source organism: Desulfobacteraceae bacterium (assembly GCA_030615105.1). Classification (GTDB taxonomy): domain Bacteria; phylum Desulfobacterota; class DSM-4660; order Desulfatiglandales; family B25-G16; genus JAUWNK01. Next base: position 6,969 of record JAUWZV010000014.1, on the reverse strand, counting down.
TCAGCCAGGATAAAGACTGCATCATAGGCAGAGGAATTTACTGCGGCTGCCTCGGGCAATTTTCCGTACTTCTTTTTAAATTTATTAAGAAACTCCCCCGTCTTCGGCACCTTCTTTAAAGCCAGGGAAGCACCAACAGGGAACTCTACCTGTAAGCTGTATTCTACATCCTTGCCAAGGGTCTTCCATGCTCCTGGTGCAGCCATAGGTGGAACAAAACCTATAATAAGTGCAGGAACCTTCATTGCTGCCCATTGTTTGCAGAATATTCCGGCTCCCAGCGGTACATCCCATACCATAGCAATCACTTGGGCCTTCCCCTCTTTCGCCTTGGTAAGTCCTGGAGAAAAATCGGTAGCGCCCGCAGCGTAAGGCTCATAGCCTATCTCTTCCCAGCCTGTTTTTTTGCAGTGCTTCCTTACCAAACCCATAAATCCGAGGGCCCATAAGGTATCTTGGACTATAAGATATGCCCTGTTTAGGCCGTGCTCTTTTTTTAGGGTATCTAAGGCATGAGATATGTATCCTGCAGGTATTAGTGCATCAGTGGTAACCCTGAATAGGTATCTATACTTTTTAGGGTCTTTTTTAAATTTTCCCTGGAACCCAGGGCTCTGCGCAATTGTGCCAAGCTGTGGCACCTTATATTTGGCCACCAGATCCATGCTTGCTATCATGACCTCAGATCTAAAGGCACCGATTACAATAGCGTGAGGTTTTTTCCCAAGGATCAATTTTTCATAGGCCATTAAGGCATCATGAACAGGGGTTCCTGGCTCCCCTCCCCTTGTATCGGCAGTTACAACCTCAAATGGTCTTTTCACCCCGGCAACACTCACCCCTCCCTTGGCATTTATTTCCTCCACCGCCAGATTTACAGCATTGAGACCATCTCTGCCAAATGGTGTATACAGGGATGTCGGCACACCAATAATAATAGGCTCAGCCGACAGTGCTGGGGTGGGGATTGAAAAACATCCTAATAATGCTATTGCTAAAGCCGTCAATAGTATTTTGCTTTTCATTTGCCCTTACCTCCTTTCAGATATTAAATGTTTATGAAACTAGCCATCGGTTTGACAATACTATTGCATTTTTGTTCATGTCAAGCTCATTTTTTACAGAATTTTTATTTAAAACCGAAAGTTGATGGTTTCGTAAAAAGTCAAACTCAGCGAATCTGTCATTTCGACCGCAGGGAGAAATCTTGTATTTACAAGATGTTACACCGGAAAGATTTCTCGTTTCACTCGAAATGACAAGTTGTTGAGACTTTTTACGAAGCCATCAAAGTTATATCTAATAGAAAATTGCTACCAAGTTGCGTTCAATCAGTTATTTTCTAAAATTGTCATTGCGAACGAAGTGAAGCAATCTAAAGACGGGATTGCCACGTCGCGGAGTTTATCCTGAGCCACAGCCGAAGGGCTCCTCGCCCTCCTAAGAAACTTCAAACATGATCATCTCTTGGATTATATACCTAATAACTAATCTCATGTAGCACTAACAATCATACTGCTTCTATTTAACGGGGCGAGCAATGACATGGCTACAATTTGGTATGAGATGTTTTATTTGCTGTATATGAAGGGAATAAAAAGGAAAGTTAGATGGAAACTTGGCATCAATATTAACTTTATTGCGTTGGATAGATTGATTGCCGATGTTTATGGTTAAAAGGCAATCTTAAAATAAAAAGGTTGGGATCATAATGGGACTTTTTCGGCAAGTACCTTACGGATAGATTTGGCGAGATCTCGCATCACAAGTGGTTTCATAGCAAACTCTCTAATACCTATCTCTTTGGACTCCTTTTCAGTGATCTGCTCGCTAAATCCCGTGCAAAGTATAATTGGAATATTGGGGCGGATTTTCATCAGTTCTTTTGCCAACTTTTCACCTGTCATATTAGGCATTGTCATGTCGGTGATAACAAGGTCGAATTTGTTCGGTTGTGCCCGGAATAGCTCCAGAGCCCCGATACTGCTATTTCTGGTAATCACTTCATATCCCAGGAGCTCCAGCATTTGCTTGCCTAAATCCACCAGGACCTGCTCATCGTCTATGAAAAGGATACGCTCGTGACCGGTAGGAATCCCGAGGCGGGACTCCGGTTCCACTGCCACCTCCTTTGCGTGGTCCATCTGGGGGAGAAGTATATGAAAGGTGGTCCCCTTTCCCAACTCACTCTCAACAGTAATGGCACCACGATGATCCTTCACAATCCCGAGGACTACGGACAACCCCAGGCCGGTTCCCTTGCCCTTCTCCTTGGTGGTGAAATAGGGGTCAAAGATCCGTTCTAGTATGTCAGGGGTCATGCCATGGCCAGTATCACTCACAGTCAGTTTCAGGTAGGGCCCAGGACATATATCCGTGTGCCGGGCTGCAGCGTCTGCGTCCATATCCACTTTGGTGAGGCTTACCTCCAGAATACCCCCATTCTCACGCATGGCATGGGCCGCATTGGTGCAAAGATTCATCAAAACCTGATGGAGCTTGGTGGGATCTGCTTCAACAGTTCCAAGGTCGCTCTCAAGCTTCTGGTGTATCTCAATGGTGGTGGGCAAAGATGCCCTGAGCAGTTTGAGGGCCTCTTTGACAATGGGTCTGATCTGAACCAGCAGTAGTTCCTGTTTGCCCTGGCGGCTGAAAGTGAGGATCTGATTCACAAGATCTTTTGCTCGATTACCGGCCTTTTGCACTTCCTTCAACCTTTGTTTCGCTTTGCTCCCCTCTTGAACATCTAACATGGCAAGCTCGGTATATCCAATAATAGCGGCAAGGATATTGTTGAAGTCATGGGTGATTCCTCCTGCTAAGGTACCGATAGCTTCCATCTTCTGGGCTTGTTGGAGTTGAGCTTCCAATTTCCTTTTTTCTCTCTCTGCCCATAGGCGTTGTGAGACATCACGGACCACACCTCGGAATCCAATCGGCTTGTCCCCATTGTCCCGCATAAGGGAAGCAGAGAGCTCGAGAACCCTTGTAGTCCCGTCTTTTCTGATGATTTCATAGTCCGTTACTCTTGCTGGTTTTTCTGTACGGTATATTTGGTTAAAGATTTGATACATTCTCTTGGCGGTTTCCGGATTGGTGTAGTCCCGGTTGTTCATGCCCAATAATTCGTCACGGGAATACCCCAATATCTTGCATAGTGATTCATTGAAAAAAGTCAGGTTACCAACAATGTCAATCTCGTAATAACCTTCTTCCATGCTTTCAAGTATTGCTTGATACTTCTTATCACTCTCCTGAAAGGCCTCCTCCGCCCGCTTCCTTTTGTTGATTTCTTCTTTAAGTTTATCATTGGCATTGGTCAGTTCTACAGTGCGTTCTTGAAGATTTTTTAAATTTTCATCGACTGTCAAATGGAGCTGGGCATTTTCTAAGGCAAAGCCGATCTCGCCTATCATTATGGACAAAATGTGCTCATCATTTGAACCAAAGACTTGTTTAGTCTCCTTATGGGAAAGATTCAAGACTGCTATTAAATTTTCTCTTATGAAAATCGGCATGCTTAAAAATGATGGTGGCCCGTATTTAGGATCGTTTGGCTTTTGGGTCCTTGGATCGGTCTCAATGTTTTGAACGAGAAGGGGCCTCTTGTCAGATACCACATGTCGTGCCAGGGATTTATTGATATCTATATAGTAAGAGTCCTTTTTGGGTCCCCATTGCAATCCTCTCGATGCTACAATACGAAAACGCCCTTTTTGGGATTCAACCATGAACACAGATCCGATTTGCGCCCTGGATACTGCCATGGCCTTTTCCAAAAGTACACTCAGCAAATCATGAGTATCTAAGCTCTTGCTCGCAACTTCGGTAAGTTCTTTGATGGCAAATAACTCGAAGCCCCTGCGTCTTAACTCGCCGGTTGTCTCTTCGAATTTTTTCATGAGGTTGTTAAAAGAGACTGTTACCTCATGCAGTTCGGCCGTATCTTTTTGTGTATCAATAAAAAACTTATCACCGCTCTCAGCTTTTTTGATTGAGTTTGCCACCATTAAGAATCTGTTGAAAATTTGGCGGAGGATAATCAAACCGGCAAGAATGAGGATAAGGACTAATGCTAAGATAATGAGCTGGGATAAGTCAAAGAAGACATTATTTCTATAAAAGATATAGGAGATGATAAGAAAAGGCAGGACAAAAGTTAAGGCTTCAATAATAAAAAGTTTGTATCGTAATCCCTTTTCATTAAGGCTTAATTTTCCAGTGTGAGATGATGACATTCTGTCTCCTTCCTACATTATATCGTAGCAATTACCGTGCCATTCATAACTTATTGATATTATAGCATTTCTACTAAATTACTGATGGCCCATGCACATTATTTTGTGCAGTTATGCACATTTTCTTGTGCATTTCGAGTTTAACTTGGTAATTCCTTGCAGCTTGCTGCAGGGTTTCATTGAGACAACATTCCTTTCTGTCATTGCAAGCATAGCGAAGCAATCTCCTTGCCATGAGACTGCCACGTCGTCCCGAAAGCCTTCGGGACTCCTCGCAGTGACCGGTGTTTTTAGGTTTTGATACCCTACAGCTTGCTGCAGGGATATTCATTTCGGAATTTTTATGGGAAAAGGGATAAGAAAATGGAGGATCTAAAATGATAGGCAGAAAAGGAAGAGATCAACACATAATCTTTATATCTTCAGACCTAATTCATTTATTTTGGCCAGAAGGGTGTTACGATGAATACCAAGTATCTCCATCGCTCTGGTTCTATCCCAGCTAACACTTTCAAGGACAGCCCCAACATATTGTTTTTCAAAGGTTTTGATCGCCTCATTTAGAGGCATATCCTTGATCTCGGTTTTAGTCATAGTAAACATCGGGATATCCTTAATATGAATAACAGGCCCTTTACACAGGGCAGACAATCTTTGGACTAAATTTTCAAGCTCCCGGATATTGCCGGGCCAATCATATCTCATCAATATTTTAATGGCCTCCTGGGAGAACCTCTTGGCCGGGATACTTCCCCCCTTCGAATGCAATCCCAGAAGGTGGTTCAGGAGTAAAGGAATGTCATCTCTTCTCTCTCGCAAAGGGGGTAGCTTTATGGGAAAGACATTCAGCCGATAAAAAAGATCCTCGCGAAATTCACCTTTTGAAATTAGCTCTTCCAAATCTTTGTTGGAAGCAGCAATGAATCTTACATCAATCTTGATTACTTTGGTGCTTCCCAATCTTTCAAATTCCTTCTCCTGAATTACTCTGAGGAGTTTGCCTTGCATATTGATATCCAGGGAGTCAATATCATCCAGAAAGACAGCCCCTTTATCGGCGATCTCCAGCTTGCCCATTGTGGTATTGACAGCTCCAGTGAAGGCACCTTTGTTGTGACCGAAGATCTCGCTTTCCATGAGCGTTGCCGGTATAGCGGCACAACTTAAAACGACAAAAGGGTGGTCCTTTCTGGAACTGCGGCGATGTATAGCCCTAGCAACCAGTTCCTTTCCCGTTCCGCTCTCTCCCTGGATAAGAACTGTTCCATCACTTTGAGAGATCTTTGATATGAGCTCAAAGATTTTCCTCATCTTCTTATCTTTGCCTACCATCTTTTCAAAGGGTTGCACCCTTTCCAGCTCACTTTTTAGATAGGTAACCTCTTTCACAAGGCTGTACTTCTCTAAGGCACGGTGAATAAGTGTTATTACCTCATCTACAACGAATGGTTTGGCGATGTATTCGTAGGCGCCCAGTTTAATTGCCTTTACTGCTGTCTGAATCTCTTTGACTGCAGTGACCATGATGATCTCGGTATTTGGATCCAACTCTTTCAGTCTCTCGAGTAATTCAATACCATCAATATCAGGTAAAAGGATATCAAGCAGAATTAAATCAACGGAGTTTTTTGAAAAGATATCTATAGCCTCGGTTCCTGATTCAGCTAAAAGGACATTAAATTCATCTTTTAAAACCATATAAAAGGACTGACGAACCCCATGTTCATCATCAACAACAAGAATAGTAGCCTTTTTTTCCATCTCTGCCATTATTTAACTCCCATATTTTTTTGAGCTGAAAAAATCAATATATGAAAGTGCCAATTTTGTTTAATTTTATTATATGAACATAGAATCGAAGGGACGTCAAGATTTTCGAACATGCTCAATAAAGCGTGGAAAATGTAGGGTCGGGTTTTATACCCGACCTTAAACAGGTCGCATATTAATAAGCCTAAGGCTTATAAAATGCCACCCTACATTTGTATGTTGGTTAATGTTTTATAGCATAAAATAAGTCCACAGGATATTGAGCAATTACAGATTTTCAGTCCGGATAAAACCGATCAAATTTTTGATAAATTTGCACATGAAATTGTGCATTTTTGCACAGTTTGTTGTGCATACTAAAATTATGTTCCATTAGTTTAGAGTTAAGAACTCCCTTTATTATCCTCAGGTGTATTTTTTAAAGGCAGACGAATTATTCACAATTTGGCATGTATGTTGAAAGAGTTTAAGATGAGCTAATTAAATTATTCTGGCAATTTCCATGCATATAAGCTTGAGCAAATTTTTGCAATGGAGGTTTAATATTTTTTTATATCTGACTTTTGGCTGGAATATAGCCAAAATATATATATTTCTGTTTGGAAGATTATATTTCTTTCTCAATAGAGGAGAAAAGAGGTGTATAAAAAATGCTATTTCTGAAGTTATTGGATATAGGGATCCAGAAGCTAATATAAGAGTGATCATGATCATGAAAAAGGTATTGGATGGCATATTATCTCATTATTATGAAAAATTGTTCATTGCGTTTGAGGAACCTGAAAAAGCAACTAAGTTTCTAAAAAATAATATCATAAGTGATGATTTGATAGTTTTAAATAGAAACTTATTAAAAGGAAACGGTGTCATTATAGTTACGGGGCACTATGGTGCTATTGAATATATTCCAACTCTGCTTGCGGTTAACAATTTTGCTATCTCTATGATAGCAAAATTTAAA
>JAUWZV010000114.1 GCA_030615105.1 Desulfobacteraceae bacterium | reverse complement strand
GCATGCGATGGACCATTAATGGCGGCCAGGCTGTTCTTACACTTCGATCTCTCATCTTGAGCAATCGCTGGGAGCAGTTCTGGACATTCTTCGTTAACCGTCATTTTCCCGAGTTTGGAACGTAATATGAGGCGTACACCCTATCCATGTTCTAAAAAAAGGAGGGAAAGCTGTCCGCAGTCCGCTTGATACCATTTGAATTAATCCATAAAATAAACCACCCTATGAAATTTGCGGGTTAGGTGGTTAAAGTGTTAGATATTTGGGATAAAGAAAGGAAGCATCAGATAACAGATTGGTGGTATTTCACTTTTTTATCAGGGAGCAAGTAGATGAGGCAAACTGTCAGTAACGGTATTATCGCCAGGAAGACAAGAACGCTTTGGATAGAAAAAATATCGGCCAGCTTTCCTGTAAGCGGTGCCATCATTCCTCCTGTTCCAAAAGCCAGGCCCATCATAAGACTTGAGACCATTGATCTTCCCTTGGGAGCCAATTCCTGTGCCATAGCTACCCCCAGTGGCAGGGTAGCCAGGACAAAAAATCCCGCCAAAAAGGCGCTTAAATAGACCCAGTTACCTGTAATATAGAGAAGTAAGTACAGGCTAGGCGTTGCAAGGCTATGGGCACAATAGAAAATCGGTTTGTATCCAATTCTATCCGACAGGTGACCAGCCAGGAGCCCGCTGATTGCGCCAGCCACTGTAAAGAGAGACACCACTGCTCCGATAGCGATCAGGGAATATTTCTTCTGGGCATACAACACTGGTATAAATGTCATGAAGGACACACCAACATAGGCTCGCAAAGCCATTACCGCCCAAAGCAGGATAATCGATTTCCATACTGTTCCCAATATCTCCTTGATCGAACGTATAAAACCGAGATCTTTGAGTCCCTCTCCTTGGGGAGGAGGTATGATTCTGAAGAGAAGGAGCATCACTGCCAAGCCAAAGATCATCGTGTATGGGGATGCCCCTAGGCCGTAGACACCCACAAAATAGGTGATAAAGAGGGGCCCCACTCCAAAGGCGAAGGTCCCGCCCATGTTGAAAATTGACATGGAAAAGCCGAAATGCTGTCCCGAATAGGTGGATACCATGCCAGCAACTGAAGGATGAAACATGGCTGAACCAATAGAACCCACGGATATAATAAGAAGCAGCATTAAAAAGCCAGGCGCTATTCCCACCAGAGAGATAAAGACGATGGCTAGGAACGGCCCGCCTAAAACAAAGAAGCGCGTTCGGAAGCGATCTGCGAGGTATCCCACCGAAGGTTGGACAATAAAGGCCAGAAGGCGGCTTATGCCTATGATCAGACCCACCTGTGTCAGGGTGAGGGAAAATTTTTCGACAAATACGGGAAGAAGAGGATTGATAAAAGAGATATAAAAATCGCCGATAAAATGAACAAGGGTCAAGCCAAGGATCACCTTTACATTAGCTTTTCTTGCACATTCCATTATACTAACCAATAAAAAAACCACCTTCTGGCGGTTTCTTGCCTTAAAATTCCCTCAGATTTATTTGTTAACCGCCCACTCGTCTGTCTAGGCGTACTCGTTCGAGACACGGAGAACACCCCAGTTAAATAGTTCCACATTTAATGGGGCAAGCAGAGAAGGATTTGTTTTTCATCATCCCGCGTAGCGGCACTCTGTGTACTTCTTGCCTTGTTAAATTGGGGGTGACACCTCAGAAGCGGTTCTAATCGGTTATCTTCAAATCTTGATAATCTGTTATATTTAACTCCTGTTTAACAGGGTTAACCTCTAGTGAGAGAAACGAACGGATGGTGAATAAAGAAATCTAGAAATAGAAGGCATGGGTCATGCTAGGGCTCTGGTAACTATTTCTGCTATATCCAAGACCTCTAATTTATCCTCCAGCTCCTCTACTTTAATTGCATCATCCAGCATCTTGGCGCATTGGGGACAGGCAACAGCTATGATCCGGGCACCGGTATCAAGGGACTGCCCTACCCTAATTCTACTTGGGCTATCCTCACCCCCACCCAGGATATCAGTAAAGAAATTTCCTCCTCCACCCCCACAGCAGAAGGCATTTTCCCTGTTTTGATCCATCTCTATCAGCTCAATTGCGGGAATGGCCTTCAGGATCTTTCTTGGGGCATCATACTCCTCATTATGTCTTCCTAAGTAACATGGATCGTGAAAGGTAACCCTTGCCTTGTATTCTTTTAATGGCATCTTTTTAGCCTGGATCAATGGGGCAAGTATTTGAGTATAGTGATAGATTTCAAATTCTCCCCCAAGGTCTGGATAATCCTTTTTAAAGGAATTGAATGAATGGGGATCTAAGGTGATAATCTTTTTTACCCCAAGCTCCTTAAATAAGGCGATATTCTGTTCGGCCAGATGCTGAAACAGACCCGTCTCACCAAGGGCTCTAACCTCATTTCCATCACATTGCTCTCTATTTCCAAGGATACCGATAGAGAGTCCGGCCTTAATGAGAATATTTCCCACTGCCCTGGCAATCTTTTTCGCCCTTTCATCATAGGAGCCGACACAGCCAATGTATAAGAGATAGTCCTGGCCATCATAGGTTTGAATAGCAGTACCATCTGCCCATTTTCCCCTCTCATCAGCCGGCTCTTTATAGGGATTCCCACTGATGTTAATGCTTTTCAGGTAATCTCTTACCTCAGGTGGTATGATTCCTTTATTTACCATCTCTTCCTTGGCTGCAATGAAGATATTGACCAGATCATCACTGAATGTAAATACGCAATGCTCGACACAGTTGGCACACGTGGCGCAGGAGAAGAGGATTTCCTGAAAGCGGTCGCTGTTCTTTATCTCATCATTGAGCCATGCATGTATCAACCACATCCTGCCTCCAGGGGCATATGTCTCAAAGGAAAATTTTCGGTACGATGGGCAGTTAAAATCCGAATAATCACCGGTAAATTTGCAGTAACCGCACCTAAAACATCTATGAATGATATCTTCGTATTTCATATTGAATATAGCCTCCTGTGTTATTGATATCGTAAAATCTAATTATGAAACGACAGCTTAAATTCTAAATCCTAAGCACTAAATCCCTGGCCCAGACCTGATTTGCAAGGTATGCGTATATAGAATTCAGTTGCGAAATACTGCAACGACCACGCTATGTTTGATCAATGTCGCGCCAGGGCAGGCCTAAACAAACCCAAAACTCAAATATCCGAAATCCGAAACCATTAAATAACTTCCTAAGATCCAAACAAGTTTTGGTTTCCGAATTCCAAGTTTCGGAATACGGAACTCAGAAACATTTGAATTTTGATATTTGATATTGTTTAGTATTTCGGATTTAGGGTTTAGTATTTCAATCTTGGTTTGCATGAGCTAATATCCATTGGTTCATTGTTTTCATGCTTCTTTGTGATAGAAGGTCATTAATGTTTCATCTAATTAACCTCCCAGTTTCCAGGATTCATAATGCCATTTGGATCTACGTTTTTCTTTATCATCTTTAGCAAATTACGTGTATTTGGATCCATTCGCTCAATTGCCATTCTTTGTTCATCTACTGTTGGCTTCCAAAAAACTCCACCGGCTGTTAGGGCATAATTGCTTACCTCATGCAGTGCCTTCCTGACTCTTTCCATCATGTCAGGGTCCGCCCGATTGAATGTAAAGGCAAAACCGAACATCATACAGTGACCTCTCCCGATAATCCTGGCCATACCAGAGTATCCAAGATCATACTTAGAGGACAGCTCCACTATCTTTCGGGTACATTCCGGATACCTTTCAACCAATATGATCGGCCCTGAATATTCAAATCCCCCACCCTTTTTTACATCTGCAAATCTACTCACACTCCTCTGAGGCATCTCTAAGAGTATTGGTTTCATAGCCGGCTGAACCCACATAAACCCACCGTCTTTGCTCTTTATAAACCCATCAAGTGCATCCCAGAGCATCTTTCTTTTAAACTCGAGTTCCTCATCGGTATCGCCGGTTATAAATATGGTTATATGGTGGTTATCCTTGAATATCAGAGGTAATGGCTGGGAGAAGATGACTATATCTTCTGCCATTTCAGTATGGGTAAGTTCGTAGATAATATCCGGGACAAGGTCTTCTTTATCTGTCACAAATATTTCTACATCTCTCATCTTCTTTCTGGGATATAGTCTGAGTGCCACCTTGGTAATAATACCGGTAGCCCCAAACCACCCTAAAAATAATCCGGATAGATCCGGAAGTGGTGCCCCTTTTGAAAACCACTCCGGAGATATGGAGCATGAGCCAATCTTGCAGATCTCCCCGGATGGCAAGACAACCTCTAATCCGGTAACCATGTCGGAATTGAAGCCATACTGTTGTGTTAGCCTGCCCTGACCGTGTATCATCATGTTTGCCGCTATTGTTGCTGTAGCAGGAGAGTCAGGGATACTGTGCCGCAGCCTGGGATAATTCTTTTCTAAATATGCCTTTAATGAACCATGTGAGGTTCCTCCTTCAACTATCACATATCTTGCCTTTTCATTTACCTCGAGTATCTTATTCATCCTTTTCATATCCACCACTATTCCACCCTTGAGGGGAATGATCAGACCAGTTAAAGCCATGCCTGCACCCATAGGCACGAGCGGTATTTTCTCCTTTTTTGCAAGCCTAACTATCTTTTGTACCTCTTCGGCTGTTTTCGGCACAACCACCCAGTCTGGTTTGTGGGCAGGCATCAAACCAGGGTCTCGTGCATAGAAATAGAGCTCTTCTTCTCCGCTGGAAACATAATTTTCTCCCACTATCTCTGCAAGTGAGAGGATGACATTGCTCATATCATTAAACCTCCATTTCCTATTTTTCGCCTATGGCCATCCTACAAAGGCCGATTATGTGAATTGGCTTTATCCCTTTTTTGGCAACCTTTTGAGCCAGGGCAGCGTAACATGCCGGACAGTTAAATACACAATACTCCGCACCCGAATCCACCATGTCATCCATATTCCTCTTCTGTACATCATTTGCAAGCTCATACCCAGAGGCCATTCTAAGAACCTCTCCACAGCAAAGGGAATTTTTGTTGCTGTATCTTCTTTCAACCAGATCAACACCTATTAATTTCATAATATCGCCTACAAAATGATGTTTGTCAGGGGAAAGTCGAGATGAGCACGGCCTCTGGTAGGCCACTTTAATATTCAAAGGCCTTACCTCATCGCCTAATTCTTTCAATCTATTATACAGGTATTCAAAGTAATGAATGGGCTTAAAAGGAACCTCTATACCATATGCTGGGGCAAGTGAGGCGAATGAGCCATAACATTCGTCATGCATACATACAACCTCTTTGACGCCCAGTTTTCTAAAATTATCCATTACCATAGGGAGCCTCTCCTTTATTATTGAGGTATTGGCAAAATGGATGTAGACAACATTACAGAAGAATTCCTGACCAAAAATAAAAGAGGGCATAATATCCTCAAACAGCCTCCCCTTAACCCATCGCAAGAATTCAGGCATAAAACCGAAAGATAACATCTTTTCCTTAATCTCTCCCACCTTATATTTTCCCTGAGGTTCCCCTATATTGATCCACTGTTTAGTAATGGCCCTCGGTGAGGTAAGTATATCTTTTTCTTCTCTCCTTTCGGTGATTAAATAGAAAGGGTGGTTGCCTCTTTTGCAATATTCCTCACATCCATAACATGTTACACAATCTTGTAAGACAAAAGAATCTTCTCCTTCACTTATCTTCATTATCTCCTCTTTTGCCTTATCTATATCCAAATCCATGTACTGGCACATAACAAGACAGTCACATGTTGTGCAGGTTTTACAAAGATCTTCATCAAATTTTAGTGTATACATATTCCTCCTTTCAGGTTTTTTGGGCACTTTTTTATTGGCGACAATATATGAAAGGGCACTGGCATGTCAAGTTTCATGACCTGTTTAAAATTTTGGCCTAATCAGATTCCAATATGATTACATGGAGTTCCCTGGGACCGTGTATACCAAGGACAAGGTTTAGCTCAATATCCGCTGTTAGGCTGGGGCCTGTAATCAGGGTAAGGCAGCTATCCATCTCTCCTCTCTCCTCCAGATCCAGCATGAGCCTGGCAATGAGATCCTCTGAACTGGATAAGATATCTTTCGATTCCATAATAGCCACGTGAACAGGAGGCAATAGAGATGTCACCCTATCCTGTGTGGGTGAAGTTCTCAACAACAGTGTCCCTGTATCTGCCAGCCCATAATCTGCGCCTGATCCAGCCAAACCGGGGTATCACGAAATAGCTCGAGGTAATGCTTCCGTATCATGGTTACACAACTACCTGAAGGGGCAACTACAACCTTAGCATCCTTAAAGGCCTTGATTGTCCTCTTGGCCAAGGGAATGGCCTTTTTCCAGTAACCTGCGTTGAAAAAGGGCTGTCCACAGCATGTGTGTTCATCAGAAAAGTCAATTTCCACGCCTGCCTTTTTCAAGATGCGGATCACATTCTTGCCAACCTGGGGATGAAATTGATCAATCAGACAGGGGATAAATAGGGTTACTCTCATCTTTTACAGCTATTTTTTAGGTTATAATGCTTCTGAACCTGTATACCCTCTGATAGGATAGATCTAAGCAATATTTAATAAGCCTCAGGCTTATTATTATCATGGGAAACCGGCTTGATCAACCCTTTAGTTTTGGGTCAGTAACAGGAGGGAAAGGAGGAACAAATATTACTATTTGACATATCGGAAACAGTAGCATACAAATTTTGAGAAACTGAAAGGTAATGTTCGCGGAGGTGTTACCAAAAAGACTCCATAAGGAAAGAGTAAAAGAAGCAGCTATCATTAGGGTGGTAATAAAGGAGCCTAAGAAAAATTTTAGTGAAATAAGAAAAAAATGATAGAGATAACTATCCCTGGAAGGGGTAAATACACCATAGAACATTTGATCTTAGACCTTAATGGGACAATTGCCTTAGATGGAGAAATTATCATAGGTGTAAAAGAAAAATTGGCCAAGCTGAGCCAGAAATTGGACGTTATTGTTGTTACGGCTGATACTAATAAAAATGCAGAAGGATTGGTAAAGAATTTACCTGTTACATTATATAAAATAAAAGAAGCCAATGAAAACGATCAGAAACTTGAACTGCTTTTAAACAAAGGAAAGGATAATACCATGAGCATTGGAAATGGCTGTAATGATGTTTCTATGCTTAAGGAATCTGCCATTGGAATCTGTATTTTGGGAAAGGAAGGATCATCAAAAGAGGCAATGATGGCCTCTGACCTGGTAGTCCCTGCTATTAATGACGCCCTTGACCTTTTATTGAAACCAAATAGGTTGAGGGCCACACTCAGAAGGTAATGTAAAAAATGATTTACCTTGATTATAATGCTACGACCCCTATAGCAAGTGAAGTTGCCGAAGCAATGATGCCCTTTATCCTTGAAGATTTTGGGAACCCGAGCAGTGCCCACCCTATGGGAAAAAGGGCTAAGGAGGCCATGGAAAAGGCCCGGGGCCAGATGTCCAGAATGCTGGGATGCGATAGCAATGAGATCATTTTTACAAGTGGCGGAACTGAATCGAACAATATGGTTCTTAAATGTGTTGCATGGGGCTTGAGGAATAAAGGTCGCCACATAATTACTACAAAGATTGAGCATCCCTCCATAATTAATACAGCTATCTTTCTTATGGAAGATGGCTATGATGTGACATTCCTCCCGGTAGATAGATATGGCTCCCTTGATCCGGATGAGGTGAAAAAGGCAATACGAGGAGATACAATCCTTATCTCAGTGATGCATGCAAACAATGAAACAGGCACAATCCAACCTTTCACTGTAATTAGCTCTATTGCCAGGCAATACGGGGTTCTTTTTCATACAGATGCAGCTCAATCTATTGGTAAAATAGAGACCAAGATAAATGATCTTGGAGTTGATTTTTTAACCATTGCCGGCCACAAGATCTATGCCCCCAAAGGTGTGGGTGCAATCTATATTAAAAAGGGCGTAGAGATTGAGCCCTTTATGCATGGTGGTGGTCAGGAGATGGGATTAAGGTCCGGAACAGAAAATGTGATCCTTAATGTAGGTTTAGGCAAGGCATGTGAACTGATTATGGAAAATCTATATGATGATATGTCCCGTTTAAGGGGGCTGAGGGATAGATTGTATGATAAGATATATTCAGCTATTCCAG
>JAUWZV010000158.1 GCA_030615105.1 Desulfobacteraceae bacterium | reverse complement strand
AACAAATTTGTGATAGGCATGCAGAGGCCAAGTACCCGGAGCTACTGGAAGATCCCCTTGTTTAACAGGGGAATTCCCCCTGTAAGTGCAGAAGACCCTGCTGTTGAAGAGTTGATTGAGCGCTGTGTCACAAAGAAAAATACCTTAACAGCTACGTATACGTATGATGCATTAAAATCAGCAGATGTCCTGGTGCTTGATGTCCAATGCGACTTTTTAAAAGAGGAACTTGGAAATCTTCAAAGTGGCTATGCTGAAATGGGAGCGCTTGAAGAGAGTTTCAAGATCATTGGTAAACTAATCGAACCCAGTTGTCTTGTCCTGATTGAAACAACTGTCCCTCCAGGAACAACCGAGTATATCGCCTATCCGATTATCAAAACGGCCTTTAAAAAAAGAGGAATTAAGGCCGAACCCCTTTTAGCCCACTCTTTTGAAAGGGTAATGCCAGGGCGAGATTATGTAAGATCTATACGCAATTTCTGGCGGGTTTGCAGTGGTATAAATAAAGAAAGTGAAAAAAAGGTGGTAGCGTTCTTGAATGAAGTTATAGATGTTGACAATTTCCCATTAACCGTTCTTGAAAGACCTATTGAGAGCGAGACATGCAAGATTGTAGAAAATAGCTACAGGGCAACAATACTTGCATTCTTGGATGAATGGAGCCTTTTTGCTGAAACTAACGGGGTTGACCTGATTAAGGTTATTGATGCCATAAAGATCAGACCCACTCACAGCAACATAATATTCCCCGGACCGGGAATTGGTGGCTATTGTCTACCAAAAGATGGTGGTTTAGGGCTATGGGCCTACAAACACCTGCTTGGTTTTGAAAACGAGATATTCAAGATTACCCCTGAGGCCATAAATATCAATGATACCAGGGCCCTACATGCTGCCCAGTTGGTTAGAGATGCCCTACGCAACATGGGGAAAATCGTGGCAGCCTGCAAAATAACAATACTTGGAGCATCATACAGGGAGGATGTAGGAGATACCAGGTACAGTGGTTCGGAGCTGATCGTCAGGAAGCTAACAGAGATGGGCGCAGAGATTAAGGCGCATGATCCCTATGTCGAGCACTGGTGGGAATTTGAGAATCAGGATACCTATCCAGCAATAGGGGAAAGCCGTTCAAGATTTTTTAGAAATCAGGAATATCTTAAGGAATTAAGGATGTGTCCAACAATGTCTGAGGCCCTTGAAGACTCCGATGCAGTGGTTCTGGCTGTCAGGCACAGGGAATACCTTAAACTCAAGCCAGATGATATTGTTAAAATGACAGGTGGCCCTTTAGCAGTGGTAGACTGTTTTGGTATTCTCGATGATAGAAAGATTGAAAGGCTATTTCAATTAGGCTGCGAGGTCAAGGGGTTAGGCAGAGGGCATATCCAGAGGATAAAGGAGAGAGTCAGGAAGGTCTAACAGTTATTTTTTCGCAAACCCCAATGAAAAATGTAAATATCAAAATGTTCCGACTTGTCGGAACAAAATTATTTCTCACTGTAACTTATTCTGAAAGATGATGTCTTCTATCTTGCAATTTACAGTTTTCAATATTCAATTTACAATTCGATAATCGCAGAATGTCGCCTAACGATAACCTTTGTCCCTATTCCATATTCCCGACCGAGATAGTTTGATGCCCTGCCCATATTAATGGCTATCTCTAATAAGTTAGAGCTACCTATCAGGGCCAGAGGTTGACCCTCTGGCACATCATTATAGGTAGTGCTGATTTTCTTTAAAATTAGACTGCCAATCTTAATATTTAAACCCTTCGATTTAAGAAATAGGCTGAGGTGCTCCCTGGTGATATTGGTAACGAGATTTCCAAAGTGATCCACCCTTATGACCTCTCCAACAAGGTCGTTGTTCTTTTTACGGGGAAGAGGGGAGACTAAAATAATTGGATTGTCGATTTTTTCACCAAGGAGAAAGGGGTTAACCCCAAGGGATAAATGTGCAGCAACAGGTGCAAAGATATCTCTCCCGTGAAAGGTGGAGCTGATTTTATTCATCCAGTATCTTTTTTCCTTTAGATGAATAATACCCGTGTGTCCTTGTGTTTCTATTATGGGTGAGAACAGGCCGTTATCAGGGCCTATAAAGAAATGGTTGCTGGTCAGCACTGTTATAGGTCTTCTTTTGCCGCCAACCCCAGGGTCAACCACACCTACATGGACTGTGCCTGCCGGAAAGTATTTATATGCCTCCTTGATTATTGAGCCTGTCTTCTGAATTGAACCGGCTGGTACCTGATGGGTTATATCCACAATCCTTGCAGCCGGATTGATGGAAAGTATTACCCCTTTCATCATGGCAACATAAGGGTCGCTTTCGCCAAAATCAGTAGTTAGGGTAATAATTCCTGATGTTGTCAATCTAAGCCCTCAAAAAGCAGAGTAAGCAGTCATTGGGTTGTACCATTAAGCATCTTATTTACAGGTAATGAGGTCTTTTCTGAAGTGGCTGGCGGGAGGCTGCCGTTCTTTTCATGACTTATCAGTGGGGGAAACCGCAGGCAGCCGAAGGTGGCAATGCGGAGGGGGCAAGAATCACCCGCAGATAAGTCATTGAAAAGACCAGGCCGGGAGCCTCGGAACTGGAGGAAAGGACTCATTACCCGATCACCTCTCATAATTTTCGACCAGCATCGGTAGAATCTCTCCGGCCTTACCAGTTAAAACAAAATCCATCTGCCCTGATTGTGGTGTCCTTTCTATATTGATCTCAGCTAATTCTGCCCCTGCTGCCTTGGCCTTAAAGGCAAGGGAGGCTGCTGGCTGAACGATGGCAGATGTTCCAACAATGAGCATAAGCTCGCAATTTCTTGCCGCATCAATAGCCTTGCCTAAAATATCAGGGTTGAGGGATTCCCCGAACCAGACAACATTAGGTCTTAGAAGACCTCCACACTTGGTACACTTGGGTAATCGACCCATATCCTGAGACCTATCCATAGTTAACATGCCGCATTTGGTGCACCTGACCACCCAGAGATTGCCATGAATCTCAAGAAACCTTCTGTTTCCAGCTTCTCTGTGCAGGCCATCAACATTCTGGGTGATAAGAGTAAAGTCATTCACATGCTTTTCTAACTCCACTAAGGCCTTGTGTCCGGGATTAAAGGTGACTTTACTAATAAGTTTCCTCCTCCAATTATAGAATTCCCAGACTAATTCCGGATCCCTGGCAAATGCCTGCGGTGTAGCCACATCTGTCACCTGATAATTCCGCCATATGCCACCAGAACCTCTGAATGTGGGTACCCCGCTTTCTGCAGAGATACCTGCACCTGTAAGGACTGTTATCCTATCGGATTTAGCAATGATTTTTTTTAACTCATTAATATCTTTTTCCATAAGATAAAAATTATCCTATCTAGATTATGGGGTCAAGAGGGTAATGCCAGAGTAAGGGTAAAAGATAGTTTTTTTGTAACATTTTAGCTATTTGAAAAAAATTATTTGACTGGATTACAGGCCCGCCCTGGCGCGACATGCTTGAATCAGACTGTTAACTTTATAGGGCGCTCCGTGTTCGGATCATCCTATTAAGCCTATAAGTCAGGTCTGGGCCAGGGATATTAAGGATTAAAAACCATTTGGAAATCATCCTGTTAATCAATTATTCAACCTTTTTATTTTCGTTTAATTTAAACTTCATCACTATAAGATGCAGTAATTGGCATCATTTCATCTGCGCACCTCCTTCACCCTGTGATAATCTAATTTATCGGAAATTCTATCCGCCTTGTATGGTGAAAGTTAAAGGGTTTTACCCAGTTGTGTATCGCCTCACACATGGCCACCGGCCTATACGGCCTCTGAGTCGGCTGCCAGTGTTCCAACATTCTCATACTATAGCAGCATGAGCGAAGCGAACTAAATTCTTATGATTTACTGGATAGTTTCAGGATTCATCTTGACTTGATTATTTACAATATCTTGTTCATCCTGTTATCCTGTCAAAAGATCTTTCAAAGTGTTAAGTTTCTTAGTTTTAGGATTTGATATTTGAATATATTTATGGTATCGAGCAATGAACTTAGCCGCCTGCGGCGGAATCTTTTTTGACAGGATTAACAAGATTAACATGATCTTCTTATATTCTTTTTATCCTGAACATCCTGCCCGCCCGCCTCGCCTTGCGGACTCGCATGGCGGGCAGGTCTATCCTGTCTAAAAAAAGAAATTCCTATACAATTTAAATAATGAAAGGAGATTGAAGATGACTGCAAAACTGATAAAAGGGACAGAAGTCAGAGATGAGATTTTAAAAGAACTCAAGGTAGAGGTTGACAAGATAAAAGAAGAACATGGTGTTGTTCCAGGCCTTGTGACCATCCTTGTTGGGGAAGATCCTGCCTCGATTTCCTATGTTACATCCAAGATCAGAACTGCCCAAAATCTTGGATACAAAGAGATCCAGGATAATCAGTCTGTAGAGATTAAAGAAGAGGAGTTGCTTTCTCTTATTGATAAATACAATAAGGACGACTCCATTCATGGTATCCTTGTTCAACTCCCGCTACCCAAGCATATCGATGAAAAGAAGATCCTCAACGCGATTGACCCGGATAAAGATGTGGACGGATTCCATCCGATTAATGTCGGTAGATTGATGATAGGCGGGGGTGAGGTTAAATTCCTCCCTTGCACCCCAGCCGGTATCCAGGAGCTTATTGTCAGATCCGGTGTTGAAATAGAGGGTGCCGAGGTTGTGATTGTGGGCAGATCTAACATTGTAGGAAAACCTATTGCCAACATATTATTGCAAAAGGCCAAGGGTGCCAATGCTACGGTAACAGTGGCCCATACAAGGACAAAGAATTTGGCTTTTCATTGCAAGAGGGCCGATATTCTGGTGGTTGCTGCTGGCGTCCCTGGCCTTGTTAAACCCGAATGGATAAAGCCAGGTGCATGCGTTATTGACGTTGGTGTAAACAGGGTTGGTGAGAAGATCAGCGAAAAGACAGGCAAGAAGATTGCTATTCTAAAGGGTGATGTTGACTTTGATAAGGCAAAGGAGATTGCTGGTTATATTACACCTGTACCTGGGGGTGTTGGACCCATGACAATTACCATGCTGATGAGAAACACCCTCCGTTCCCTTAAATTTCACTTAGGAATTGCATAATATATTCTAGCGAAGCTCTGCCTCAAACCG
>JAUWZV010000053.1 GCA_030615105.1 Desulfobacteraceae bacterium | reverse complement strand
ATACTACCGTCTGCAGAGCAAGGATATGGGCCCAGGAGGTCTCTTTATTTAACAGGGTGGCATAGAGGATAAACCGGCTAAAATCATCTAAGGAGGTTATGAGATACCACTTTTCTCTCGCAGGGGGCGACCACAGGTGATGAGAGGAGTCATGCTGGATTATTTCTCCGATGTAATTGGTTAATACTTCACGGGCATGGGCATCTTTTTTAGGCCTCTTTTTCAGATAGAAGTCGTTCTTTTTAGCCCTATCAATAATGGTGGGTAAAGATATTTTCTGGTTATATTTTGTTTCTAAAAGGTCTTTGACATAGCTGTAATTGTAATGTCTCAACGGTACTTCTGTATTCTGTATCAGGTCCTTTTCGATTTGTAGCTCCTTTATAATGTTGTCTTCAACACACCGAGGTATTTTTCTGGTTTTGGTGTTTCTTGTGTATTGAATAGAAAATTCGCTTGGATCTTGACGATACTCTTTTATTAGAGCAAAAAACCTCGTTTTTCCAATGCCCAAAACCTCTTGGATATACTTTCGTTCTATTTCATTTTTCAAATAGCGTTCAATTAGTTCTTTTATGAGCCAAAGGCTCATTAACTTGGCTGTCTGTGAATGCCTTATGTATCTGTACCATAATCTAAAACCTCCTTTTGGCTTCAGATTATTGCTTTCTAGGAGTCCACTTTTAATTCGTAAATGACACTTTAATATTTTAAACTGAATATTTTAAACTTGACTTTCTCTATAAAAATCCTGGATATATAACAGTTAACTTATAATTCCCCGTAGCAAGCTACGGGGAATTATAAGTTAAAATCATTAAAGAGAATGAAGATAAGGAAAGAGAGAATGACGAAGAATGTTTTACGAAGCGAAATATGCGAAATATTAGGTGTTGAGTATCCCATTTGTTTAGCGGGTATGGGTGCAATTCCAGGCATGCCAAGATTTGGCAAATATTACACAGATACTTCAATCGAGTTAGTGGCAGCAGTGAGTAATGCGGGAGGCTTTGGAGTTTTAGGGGCAGCTTGCCTCCCACCTGAACAAATATTTGAGGCTTCCAGTGAAATCAAAGCCCTTACTTCTAAACCATTTGGAATCGATCTCATGTTTCCAGTAGTAATAGACACTGCTACTCAAGATTTAATTAACAAGAAGAAAGCGGATCTTCCCGAAAGCCATAAAGATTATTATGCCTGGATAGATAAGATGAAGGAAAAGTATAAACTTCCTAAAGCAGAGGTACCAGACTATGCAAAAAAGGTATGGGATCCTGATTATGTCAGAGCGCAATTTAAAGCAGCTCTGACAGCGGAGGGAGTTGTAGCAATATGTTCAGGTGTGGGAACCTCTCAGTGGGCAGTGGAAAGGATTCATAAAGCTGGTAAACTTTCCATTTCTCTCATAGGAAATGTCCACCACGCCCAAAGGGTGGCCAAAATGGGTACAGATATTATTGTGGCCCAAGGCACTGAAGCAGGAGGTCATACGGGCAAAATTGGAACACTGGCTTTGGTGCCCCAAGTGGTGGATGCTGTTTCCCCTATTCCCGTTATGGCTGCTGGGGGTATAGGTGATGGCAGAGGTTTAGCAGCAGCGCTGACCTTAGGATCAAAGGGCGTATGGGTAGGAACAGCATTCTTGGCGTCTCTAGAATCGAGCTTAACAGATGCCTGTAAACAGATACTAATTGATGCCACTGAAAGGAGTAATGTTATAACAGAAATGTTTACAGGCAAGACAGCCCGTGTCCAAGAAAATCCCCTAATTGAAGAATGGCTTGAAGCGGGATTTGAATCTCTTGGCATGCCATTACAAATGTTCTTAGTTACTCAGTTATGTGCTTCCATGGAAAAATCTGGTAAAGCTGAGCTATTCTTCTTACCATCAGGTCAGATAGCAGGAATGATAAAGAATGTAAGGCCTGCTAAGGAGATATTCGATGATATGGTATCGAGTGCTGTTAAAATACTAAAGGGCGCTGAATTAGAGGGAATAACCGTCAGTTGCGAGGAGATCGAGGCCATGGAAGATAGAGTAGAAAGGATTGAAGAAGTTGTTTTAGCGGTGGAAAATCAGGATGAATCTATTGCCCTTTTCGAGGAAGTATTCGGTTTTCGATTCGAGCAAACCTGGACTGTACCAATAGACAATATGAATGTAAAGTGTGCTAAGATCGGCGAGACACAATTTCACATCGTAGCCTCAACGAGCCCTGATCCCAATGCATTGATCCCGAGGTTTATCAAAGAAAGAGGCGAGGGGCTGCACCATATCGCTTTCAAGGTCCGGGATTTGGACGATTTGATCCGAATTATCAGGAAAAAGGGGCTCAAACTTATTCCAGAGAACCCACGAACCGGGAGTAATGGGACCAGGTACATCTTCATCCATCCAAAATCGGCCAGTGGACTACTGATTGAATTGATTGAGAGGAACAATCGAAGCAAGGTGGATAATATATAATTCAAATGGTAACGTAAAGGTCCTTAAGGAAGGTTGGTATTAGAGAGTTCCTTTATAGTGTATATAGTAAGATGTACGTAGTATTTTAGGGATAGGTTTATGTTTTTATGAAACTTAACAAAGGAGGTAGAAAATGAGGAATCAAAAAAAGCATGGTTCAAGGGAATCATAGGGGTAGTATTGCTCTGTCTGGCATTAATAGTTGGCTTTTCTGCCGAGTGCTTAGCCAAAAAACCTGAGAGTATTGTTATTGGTTTGCTCGCAGATATGACAGGCCCATACGCCGCGATAACAGGTCATGCTCCCGCCGGATTAGAGGATGCCGTCAAATACATCAATGAGGGATTAGGCGGCATAGGCGGAGTAAAATTGAGAACTGTGATACGGGACAATTTAGGAAAAGTGGCTCTTGGGTTATAACAATATACCGAAATTATAGAAATACGTCCAAAGCCTCTCTTTATTGATGTGCCCATTACTCCTCTTGCTGACGCTTTTGAGCTTGGACGCAAGCTATAGCATTTCAATCAAATGTTGTACCGACATATTTTTATGAGGAACCTGCACATCTAAAGTTGTCCAAACTTACCTGTTACACCTTTCAGGAATCTTTGCTCTATGATAGAATACCACCCCCCCTCCTGTCTGAATCTTCAAAGGGCTCACCACGAGAGAGAAGCCTTAGAATATCCTCCGTCAAGGGTTTTGCTTCCAGAAAGATCATTCTATGCCTTTGCCATAACGTTATATCCCCAGCCAAATGGTTTCTTCAAGGCATCACAGATCTCACCTATGGTGGCCTTCGCCCTGGCCGCCTCAATGGCTGCAGGCATCAAATGGCCGTAATCCCCTTTCAGGACACGATATGCCGCCTCATTTAATTTTTTGAGGGCGTCATTGGTCTTCTCCTGGTCCCGCCGCGCCCTGTAATCCTTAATCCTCTCAACGGCTATCCGCTCGACTTCCGGGTCCACATTAAATACCTTGTACTCTAATTCCTTGTCTTCG
This sequence comes from Desulfobacteraceae bacterium, assembly GCA_030615105.1. Taxonomy (GTDB): domain Bacteria; phylum Desulfobacterota; class DSM-4660; order Desulfatiglandales; family B25-G16; genus JAUWNK01. The sequence goes on along the minus strand of JAUWZV010000053.1, from coordinate 13,261 downwards.
GGGATCGCGTATTTATTCCAACCCACCACGACCCTCTCATTGTTGTCGATTTTGGAGCGCCACCGGTCCGCCGAATCCCGGCACTGTTTCGTCAACCAACCGGTCTCCATAGCCTTTACAAAACCACCCATTTCTTCTATCTGGTTGATGATCTTCCAGGCTGCCTCTTCCATCTGGTTGGTCAGGGTTTCCATATAATAGGAACCACCCAAAGGATCCACCACGTTTTTAATGTTCGTTTCGTGTAAAAGCACCTGTTGAATTCGGAGCGAAAGAGTCGCTGTCTCCTCATTGGGTAAACCCAAGGGCTCATCATAGCCGGGCAATTCCATAGCCGTCGTTCCAGACAGCATGGCACCCAATGCATGGAGGGTTGTCCGAATAAGATTGACCAGGGGTTGCTGGGCCGTAAGATCGATGCAGGATGTATGAGAATGCACCCTCAGGTGCATGGACGCCGGTTTTTTGCAACCATATCTCTCTTTGGCAATTCTGGCCCACATCCGTCGCCAGGCACGGAACATGGCAATATATTCAAAAAAATCGTTCCCATTGGCTATCTGAAAACCAATACCGGGCATAAAACTGTCAGGGTTAATTTTTGCATTCATGCATTCATCGGCAATGGCTATGGCATTGGCCAATCCAAAGGCCAATTCCTGAAGGGCATTGGCCCCCAATCCGTGCATGGCATGGCACTCCAGATTAGAATGGTTCCATTGAGGCATTTCTTTGGCGCAAAAATGGGCAACCTCAGCACAAAGCTTGAAAGCATGTTTGGGATCCCAATAACATGAGGGCCACCACCAGCCCACATGGAACCAGTTCATGGTGTTACCACGTAACTTGCTCCATGGAAAACCCCTCTTTTCCGCATAGGCCAGGTAATGGGCAAAAACGGGGATCGTATCAGAAGCAATAAGAACAATGTTGTTCTTTGTTAGATCAATGTCATGGAGTAACCTTTCGAAGTCCTCTTCATTGACACAGGTCACCCCATCCTTCCCCACATAACCATGGACCTCGGGAGCATCAGGATCATAGCTGAAATGTGAGGGCACGTCCCAGACAATATTATAGGCTCGCCCTCCAAAGTACCCTTTCATCCCTTCACGTGCCAGCATATCCATTCTTTCACGGGTATGCTCCGGAAGACCAAAGCCATGGGTTTGCTGATTAATCCATGGCATATATTGATAGTGGATGGGATAGTTATCCCTCATGTAGGGGTAGAGGCCTGGCGCACCAATATCCTTCTCAAAGTCTATGTCTTCGACATCCTCTGGCGTGTAAAAAGGCTTGACCGGGATCCCCGATTCCGTGGTCCCCTTAAATTCTCGTCCCTTATAGAGCTTTCCAAGTAACTCACTCCATTTCTGTTTTACGCCTTTGGCTTGCTTTAAAGTATTTTCATCAAACATCTTGACCTCCTGATAAAATCCTTTTATACGAATCAACTTTCTTTATTAAGAGGAGACCTTGTTCGATTTGGATCTCTTGAATTCATGGATCAGAGGGGGCAGCGTGCCCAGATCCTTTCCCGGTCCATAGACCGCGTCCACACCCATGCCCAAGAGATTCTTTTCATCTTCACCGCCCACAAGTCCTCCAACAAGAAGAAAGACATCATCCTTCATCTTGTTCTCTTCCAGACACCTTACCACTTCAGGGATATGGACCTGATAGACCGTCGATGACGTGGTGACACCGATGACATCCACATCTTCCTGTTGGGCCTGGGTGACGATTTCTTCAGGTAACCGATAAAGGGAGTAGATCGTTTCAAATCCTTCATCCCGCAATTTCCCTAAGACAAATTTCACACCTCGGTCGTGCCCTTCAATCACATGCTTGACCAATAATATCCTGATCTTCCTTGATTCATCAGACATTCCCGCCTCCTTTTTTCCCCTCATTGTGAACTACAGAGCCCGAGGGACAGAACAACTCAATAAAAAAATTCAATCTCGCCCTCTCACAGAAAAATTTCAAAAAATAGTAGAAAATCTTGCCATCTGGGGAAGGATTGCCACGGTCAGGTTTAGTCGCCCATAAATGAATTTATCAACCCTTCCTTGGAACTTTAAAAAAATCATACCAGCCTCCTTTGCTGCCAGGCTTTACCTCCGGCTTGCACAGGTAGCCTGCTTCTAATAGTTTTCTTCCCAGCACAGGGGGGGCATAACGAGAATCGCCCGTGACTTCATGTATGTAAGAGATAGAGTGGAACCAGGCGTCCAGTGGGCCAGCCGTGTCAAGCATCTCGAAAACCCCAACGGTCCATCCCAGTCCATACTTACACATATCGTCAAATTCCTTGACCCCTACGATTCCCAGTTCCACCAATCTTATAGCCTCAGCGACAAAATTATCAATAAAACGAGTCATCGCAAATCCAGGGCCATCATTGACTTTGACCGGCTTTTTATTAAGCTTGTTAAGAAACTTCATTATGAAGTCAAGGGTCTCATCTGAGGTCAATGCACCTCTTGGTACTTCCACCAGAGGCATCACGTGGGAGGGATAAAACCAGTGCGTTCCTATAAATTGCTCTGGACGTGTCACAGCTGATGCCAAATCGGTGATCATAATGGCCGATGTGTTTGTTGCTATTATCGTGTGAGAAGGAACCAAGGGGTCCAATTCCCCGAAAATCTTCTTTTTTAGATCTCCATCTTCGGGTATTGATTCAAAGACTATATCAGCGGTTTTGGCCGGCTCCGTGAAATCCGTTGTTAGAGTTAGCAGTTTCATGATTTCATGGGCTTGGGCCTTGGTAATCTTTTCCTTTTTTACAAGTCTTTCCAAACCGAAAGGGCCGCTCCTAATTTGAGATTCCGCCCATTTAAGCGTCTTATCAGTTCTTGACATTATGGTGGTTTTGTAACCCTGGATTATGCAGGCTTGGGCAATCCCATGGCCCATAGCCCCACCACCGACCACTAATATATGTTTGACATCTTCTAATGATAAAACCATACGTCACCCCCTCATAGCTCTTTAATTCTCATCCCATAATTGAACTACCGCAGCGACTCCCTGGCCGCCTCCTGCGCAAAGGGTATCCACACCATATTTTACACCCCTGCGTCTCATTTCATGCATCAGTGTCACCATCAGCCGGGCACCCGAGCAACCCACAGGATGACCCAACGCAATAGCGCCTCCGTTGACATTGACGCTTTCCATGTCAACACCCAGCTCTTTCACGATGGTGAGCAACACCGGCGCAAAGGCCTCATTAATTTCCCAGAGGTCTATAGCACCAACCGTTAGCCTGGATTTTTCAAGGGCCTTTCTCGCGGCCGGGATCGGCCCTTTGCCCATGACGTTCGGATGAACCGCTGACTTAGCCCATGATAGAATCTTGACAAACGGCGTGATACCCAGATCCTTGGCCTTTCCACCCGACATGAGAATGACCGCTGCCGCACCGTCATTAATTCCGGAGGAACTGGCCACTGTAACGGTTCCGTCCTTTTCATAATATGGGGGAAGCTTGGCCATATCTTCAAGAGTGGTATCAGCTCTGGGGTGTTGATCCGTGTCGATGATCATGGGTTCTCCTCGCTTCTGGGGAATCACCACCGGGACAATCTCTTCCTTGAACCGGCCCTCCTGGATGGCCGCCACGGCCAGTTGATGGGATCGTAATGAGACCTCATCCAGTTGCCGTCGAGTAAATCCATACTCCCGCACCAGATTTTCTGCGGTGTTTCCCATATTAAACTTTCCAAAATAGTAAGAGGAACATGAATAACCCCCTTCCACAAACGTGTCCGTCAGGGTGCTGTCACCGAGTCGAGCGCCATATCGATGATTGTAGGAGATGAAAGGCATCCGGCTCATATTTTCAACTCCTCCTGCCAGAACAATCTCAGCTTCATCCATAAGAATTGACTTTGCAGCAAGACAGATAGCTTCTAGGCTGCTGGTACACTGAAGGTGTACTGTAGATGCTGGTACCTCGACGGGAATCTCAGCTCCAAATGCGGCAAACCGTGCGATGTTGAGGGCCTCGGTCGTCTGAAATACCTGGCCGAAGATGACCTCGTTGACCTGATCTGGCCGTATGCCGGCACGCTTGATGGCTTCCTTCATGACCAATGTGGCCAGTTCATCGGCCCTGACCACTTTTAAGTCACCCATAAATTTTGTTTGAGGGATTCGACATCCCGACACGATCACAATATCCTTATCAATTGCCAGTTTCATCTTCCAAACCTCCTTCCATGATTATCTTTGAATGGGACATCGCGATAATTACACACGCCCGTCGTGCTCATTGAGTTCACTACAGCCATTATTAACCACCCAGATAGGAACGAATCACCATTGGGTCTTTTTTGACCTCTTCAGGAGGTCCATCCGCTATCTTTTTTCCAAAATCAAGAACCATAATCCAATCTGAGATATCCATGATCACTCTCATGTCATGTTCGACGAGGATAATGGTAATCCCCATCTCTTCCTTAATATCAAGTATGAATCGAGACATATCCTCTGTCTCTTCCGCGTTCATACCAGAGGAAACTTCATCAATGAGCAAAAGCTTCGGATTCATGGAAAGAGCTCTCCCAAGCTCTGTCCGCTTTTGGATTCCGTAGGGCAAATTTCCCACTATATGCTTACTCCATTTCTCCATTTCCAGAAAGTCTATGACCTCCTCAACCCTTCGTCGATTCTCAGTCTCCTCGCTACAGGCCTTGCCCCAGAAAATTCCGCTCATAAGAAAACTTGATTTAATACTGTTGTGACGACCCAGAAGGAGGTTATCAAGGACGGTTAATTTATTAAAAAGCTCAACATTCTGAAAGGTACGAGCAATTTTCAACTTGGAAATTTGATAAGGCTTGAGGCCTACCAACTCCCTACCAAGAAATCGGATACTTCCCATCCGCGTTTTATAGATACCGGTAATGCAATTGAATAGACATGTCTTTCCGGCTCCGTTAGGTCCTATAATTGATGAAATCTTCCCCTCTTCAATGGAGAAATTTATATCACTTAATGCGGTAATACCTCCAAAATTAAGCCAAAGACTTTCAATTTCTAACATCATATTTATTCTTTATTCCGTATCAATTAAACTGGGTTATCAAAGGTTTCCGTTGTCCAAGCTTTGATTAACTGAGCCACCGTTTTCTGCGTTTATAATGTTTTACTTCAGCAAAACTCTGGAGTGTAGAATCGTCCTTTATTCCGAGGTAGAACTCTCTGACATCTTCATTCTCAGAGAGCTTCTTGCATTCGCCATCCAGAACTATTTTTCCATTTTCCATGATATAGCCATAAGAAGTTGAACTCAACGCTATGGATGCATTCTGTTCAACAATTAAGAATGATGTTCCCTCCCTTTCATTTATCTTCTCAATAATTTCGAAGATTAGATTAACCAGCATGGGCGCTAGACCCAACGATGGTTCATCAAGCATGATATACTCAGGATTGGCCATTAGCGCTCTGCCGATTGCTAACATCTGCTGCTCACCCCCACTTAGGTATCCAGCAATTTGAGTTTGACGTTCCCCCAGGATCGGGAAATACTTTTTTACCATCTCATAGTTTGCCTGCAACTTTTTTCTATCCTTTACCACAAAGGCACCTGCACGAAGATTTTCATAGACGGTTAAATCGATGAATACTCGTCGGCCTTCTGGCACCTGGATCAGACCTAAACTCACGATCTCAGCCGCGAACATATTATCAATTCTTTTACCACTAAAGTGGATTGTACCCTTTGTTATTGAGCCCTTTTGGGATTTCAAAATGGCTGAAATAGCCTTTAGTGTCGTTGTCTTTCCGGCACCATTGGTGCCTAATAGGCACACCATTTCGCCCTCAGGAACCCTGAAGGAAATCCCTCTCAAAACAGCCTTAACGTCATTGTAAACGACTTCAATATTATTCACCTCAAGCATGATCAGATCTCTTAAATGACCTTTTACAGATGGAAGCTACATAGAAAAAAGCTCTTTCCCTACCCCTTTTCTGAAAACAGTAAGATGTATCCAGAAAAGGGGGCATAAATTCTGTGAGTTTCTACTTTGCTTCTAAAAGGACGCTTCAATCCATCCTGATACTGGGACAAATCTTTTTGTTTTCATGTCAACCTTTGTGACGCGAGCCATGGTTCCGGCCTGATGTTGGGTTGGGCTAAAATTAATTGGAGGGAGGATGCCTCCGGTATCAAGGTCTCTGATCCTTTCCATGGCCTTGATCACCCCGGTTCGAGTCAAATCACCCTTCTTCTCGGCCATCCGGATGGCCGTATCCCAGACCTTCGCCATGGCCCATGAATGGTAGTAATAAGGGGTAACGCCCGGTTTCATATCGTATTTCTGGGCCACCTTTCGGATGAGTTTCATGCCTGGTACATCTTCATCAACCAGGGCCGTATGGCTTACGGTAAAGAAACCCTTGACACTATCCCCCGCCAGTTGGATGAGTTTGTTAGTAGTGCATGGCGAGAGGCCTATGAATTGGGGTTTGTAATTAAGAGCATTGGCCTGTTTCAGGATTTGAACCACTTCACCGGTCAAGGCCCAAAGAATCACATAGTTTGCCCCTGCCCGCTGAAGATTAATTACCTGCGAACTGAAATCCGTGGTTCCCCGGCTATAGGATTGCTCGCTCACCGCCTTCAATCCATAAATATTAAGGGCAGCCCTGAGTCCTTCCAGCGAACCTCTTCCACCCACATCGTCAATGTAAATAATTCCGAACTTAGGATCCTTTGCCTCCATAGTTTCCATGACATATTTTACTCCAATGATGGTTTCCGTTTTGTAAGATGTTTCAACGCAAAAAACCTGTTTCCGGGGTGGATTGTAAAGTGTGCTTACAGGGCCAATAACCTGAACAGGGAGATTATTTTTTCTAATCATGTTGTAGGTGGAAGTTGTAGCTTGCGAGCCAAAGGTATTGGCCACAAATACCTTGTCCTTGTAAATGAGTATTTTCATGGCGCCTACCGCCGTTGCTGGGTTCCAGGCACCATCAACGGGAATGGTATCTACCTTGCGACCATTCAAACCACCTTTGTCATTGATCATTTTGAAATAAAGCTGAACCGCTGAGGCACATTCCTTCCCATAGAGGGCCGCAGGGCCCGTGAGGGCCGTCAGGATACCAATTTTTACGTTTTTTGAAGTTATGCCATCCCTTTCTCCTGCCCAGGCAGAGGTGATGGCCACCAAGCTGACAGCAACAACATATACCATCAACTGCCAAATGATACTCTTTCTTTTCATAGCACTCTCCTTTCTTTATGGTTGTAGGGTTTATAACCTGTGTCTGAGCATCCCCAGACACAACCGACTTTAAAATATCTTCGGTCCACGGCTCCGTGTCACAAAACAATTGACAATAGGCCAGATCTGGGAACACGGGGACCAAAGCGTTAACCTATTCAAACCCATCAGTATGCATAGGGCCAATTCTTAAAGTAGATTTTGATCTTTTCCCATCGCCCTGCGAGGCCTTCCGGCTCAAAGACCAAAAAGCTAATGATAATGAGACCGAAAATGACTCCTTTCAAATCAATGAATTTCATGATTACATCAGGGTAAATGTTGCTCAAGAAATGGCTGATTAGTCTTATCCCCTCGGGAACGGCAATGATAAAGATAGCCCCAAAAATAGAGCCCAAAACAGACCCTAGCCCGCCCACAATAATCATAGCCAAATATTCTATTGAAAGAGAGAAGGGAAAATGCTCCGGGGTGATCCAACCAATATAGTGTCCGAATAGACTGCCAGCGATCCCAGCGTAAAAAGAACTTATCCCAAATGCAATCGTCTTATACTTAAATAGATTAACACCAATGGTCTCTGCGGCAATGTCTCTGTCGCGTATAGCAATGCAAGCCCTTCCTGGCTTTGTATGTAAAAAATTACGGGCAAATGCGGTCAATAAAACAACAATTGGCATGATCAAGAAATAGAATTTCAGGTCGGTATCTAACTCAAAAGATCCTATTTTCGTTTGAACCTCAATGCCTTCAACCCCTCCAGTGAGCGATTTCCAATGAACAAGGACATAGAGGGTGATGAAATAGAAGGCCATGGTCGATAAGAGCAAATAGAGCCCCTTAATTCTCATTGACGGGAGACCGACAACAAGGCCCAATAAGGCGGCCACAAAACCTGAAATGATCAAAGCAATTGGAAAGGGGAATTTGAGGGTTGCGGTCAGAATGGCGGAAGTATAGGCTCCGATGGCCAAAAAGGCGGCATGGCCGATTGAAATCTGACCGGTAACGCCTGAGAGCATATTGAGGCCAATGGATCCGATCACCGCAATTCCACAGATGTTGGTTATATAAAGAAGATAGCAGTCGGCAGGATTGAGAATAGGAAATAAGATCATGAGCATAAACAAGAAGGCAAACCAACTCTTGAGCCATAGGGTTTTCCAAACCTTTATATCCTCCCGATAAGTCGTTTTGAATTGACCACAGGTAGCCATATCTCGATAATCCCCCTAACTACACCCGGATAATTTCCTTAGTTCCAAAGAGACCGTATGGACGAATTAATAGGACAATTAGCAATAAGATATAAGGTACAATTTCTTTAAGGCCAGCTCCCCCGAGCCATACGTCTAAATAACCACTAATTAGATTTTCTAAAACACCAATAGTGAGACCGCCAATAATGGCTCCACCAATACTGTCAAGGCCCCCAAGGACAATAGCTGGAAAGGCACGAAGCCCCACAGCCCCCATTGCAGGAATCATGTAATTGATCTGACCAAAAAAAACTCCCCCTACACACGCCACAACGCAGGCAATGGCCCAGGAGAGGCTGAAGACATTTTTGACACTTATTCCCATCAAGAGTGCGGTGTCCTGATCCAATGCCGTGCATCTCATAGCGATACCCATTCGCGAGTGTTTAAAAAAAAGAAAAAAACCAGAAAAGAGGACGGCAATCACACCCATGACAATTAAATGCGCCATGGTCAGGGTCACACCGCCGAGAGCAATGATTCGATCAGCGGCCGAGGTCATTATTTTCTGCTCTTCATGTCCCCAGAACAAGCCAAAAAGACCCTGCAAAACACTGGAAAGACCAATAGTAATCATCACCACGGTAAAGATGGGCTCCCCTATCATACGATTCAGGATAGATCTCTGAATCATAATTCCCATTAAAGCCAAAAGTCCTATGGCTATCAGAAAGGCAAATATGTAAGGGATGTTCAGGTAGGCCATCAGGCTGAAGCACAAATAACCCCCCAGGACCAGCAGGTCCCCCTGAGCAAAATTGAGAACGCTTGTCGCTTTATATATAATCGCAAAGCCTACAGCGATAAGTGCATAAATGCTTCCAGCAGCCAGTCCGCTGATAAAGAGTTGAAAAAAACTCTGCCACGCTGATTGTTCCATGGTGACCACTCCATTATAAGAGGATAAGGCGATTGTGCGCCCTATTTTGATCCATAGATTTGATCTATATAATGCTTGTATTTATCTAGTATTATTTTCCTCCTGACCTTCTGTGTAGCTGTCAGCTCGTCGTCATCATGGTCCAATTCTTTATCCAGAAGGAGGAACTTCCGGATGCTCTCTACCCGTGCCAATTCCTTGTTAGCCTTATTCACCTCTTCCTGAATCAGTTCATAGACTTCCGGTTTGCGGGATAAATCTTTAAATGTGGTATAGGGAATCATCTTCTTTTGGGCCCAAAGACCCACGTTTTCAAAATCGATTTGGATCAGCGCAGAAACAAATGGTTTCCCATCTCCAATAACCATGACTTGTGTTATATAAGCGCTAAACTTCAAATTATTTTCAATCTCAGAGGGAGAAATATTTTTTCCACCCGCAGTGATGATCAAGTCCTTTTTTCGATCCGTGATTCTTAAATAGCCATCTTCATCAATCTCACCGATGTCCCCAGTATGCATCCATCCTTCTTTTAAAGCAGACTTAGTGGCTTCCTCATCCCGATAATACCCCACAAAATTAGAAGGAGCCTTAATTAGAATTTCCCCGTCCTCCTCTGCGATTCGGCATTCCACCCTGGGAACAGCAAGTCCCACAGTACCAATCTTAATTCTGTCAGGTGGATTCAAATGGGTAACCCCCGAGGTCTCTGTCATGCCGTATACTTCACGAATTCTGAGCCCAATAGAATAGAAAAACTTCAGAATATCTGGTGAAATAGGTGCTCCGCCACTAATCATACTCTTGGACTTGAGTAAGCCAAACTGATCTTGAATTTTCCTGAAGAGCATGAGATAACCCAGTGCATACAAACTCTTCCAAATAAGATTATATTTCTCATTGTTCATTCTCCGTAAAGCTATTTTCCATCCGAGCTTTAGAAAAAGGTTGGTAATAAATTGTTTTAAGCGAGTAGCATTCTGGGTGTTAAGATGAATATTGGAATGCATCTTCTCCCAGATCCTGGGGACTGCGAAAAAGATGCTAGGAGCTATTTCTTTAATGGCCTCTTGTACCGTTTCTATACTGTCTGCAAAGTTGACCACACATCCAGCCTTGAGCGGCAGAAATACTGAAAAGAGTCGTTCCGCCACATGGCATAATGGGAGATAGGAAACAATATTGTAGGATTCCCTCACATCTAAGACGGCTCTCAATGAATCCAGCATGCTCAAGATGGTATTACTGGTAAGCATGGCCCCCTTTGGAGGACCTGTTGTTCCAGATGTGTAAACTAATATGACTATGTCGTCGGGGGATGTCTGATCGATAAGGGAATTGAATAATTTAGGTTCCTTCTCATGTATTTTATTACCAATCCGACTGATCGCATCGAAACTTATGATCATTTTGTCCCGGTAGCGTCTTAGCCCCTTCATATCAACCACAATGATCTTTTTGAGCAATGGTAAGCGTTCTTTGACCTCGAGTATCTTGTCCGTTTGCTCCTGATCTTTGGCAACAGCAAAAGTGGCTTGGGAATGACTTAAAAGATATTTAACCTGAGGGGGAGGATTGGTGGGATAGATTCCCACAGAGACTGCCCCTGCCGACTGGATGCCAACGTCGGCATATATCCATTCCTTGCAATTTTCGCCCAAAATGCAGACCTTATCGCCCTTTTTCAGGCCTAATTCTCGCAGACCCAAACAAAAATCTCTGGTACTCTCAAAGTAATCCTTCCAGGTGTACTCATTCCAGATGCCATAATCCTTTTCTCTGAGTGCTACCCTGTTGGGTTGCTTAAAGACAGTATTCCTAAACAAGGTTGGGAGTGTATCCCTTCTGTCTAAACCCATTTTGTTAGCGTCATGCTCTGCCATGATTCCTCCGAGCAGTTTCAACACTTGTCTCAAAAAATAGCCCAAACATCATTTTGCGGGAATTCCATAATATTATAGAAATACAAACGCTCATCAGATCCGTATCATTACACCAATAGGTCTTGTCAAGCCGAGGGAATCCGATTTAGTGTGGGTGTTGGCCATTCTTTTCGCCTAATGATCAATCGATAGGCCGCTCAACATATTGAAAGCCCTATCATTCTGTTCCCGGGATATTAACTTCGCTCTATGATACCCCTTAGAAATAGCTCTGAATACATCTCCGCTATCTTATCAAAGTGTACGGGACCATCTATCTTACCCCATTTATAAACCCAGTTGATCATACCCAACAGAGCCCACGTTATTAATTTGATGTCCATGTCTTTTTTGAAAAGTCCTTTTTCAATGCCATCCTGAAGAATATCCGAAATGATGTTTACGTATTTCTTGTACAGACTGCGAATTTCCGTTTCTCTTTCCTTGGGAAGTAATGAGATTTTTTCGTGGATGAGGACGCTGACTTGGGGATAGGATTTCATCAGAGAATTGAAATGGGTCTCAACGCAAAGTCGGATCTTTTGATCTGCAGGGAGCTTCATGCCTTGGATTTTCATATTCTGTTCAATGCCTTTCTGTGTGGTTTTTTTAACTATTTCATAGAGGAGATCGCCTTTACTATTTATATAGTGATAGAGACTCGGCTGCTTGATTCCAACTTTTATTGCAATAGCTCGCATAGTGGCCTTGTCGTAACCGTGTTCTTTGAAAACCTCTGCAGCAGCCATCAGTATCTCATCTTTAGTTGTCATGCCCCTTCGATATGCCTTAGATTAATATCCCTTTCTAACGGTTCTAATAGTGCCCCACGCGGGACAACCTGCCCCTAAGAGTCAATCTGTTTAATTCCGTACTCTAAGGAAAATAATCTATCGACCGATAGATAGGGAGCAAACCACAAACTTTCATCCTTGTCAACACTTTTTTTAAATCACACTTTTTTTTAAAACTGGGTATGATTTAAACTGGGTATGATTTAAACTTGACTCGTAACCATCAATTCCCTATACTCCTTCCCAAAAAAACGAGTTCTTATCAAATAAAGAAGGTTATTCTCCGTTTGACTTCTAATGTAAGACTTTTTTAGAACAACTAAACAGGAGTTACTATGAGTTTAAAGGAGATGATAGAGAAATCGGAGGCATAGGATATTATCCCTACAAGTCGGGCCAAATGTTTGAGCCAAACCTCAGCCCAGGAACAGAACAATTTGAGGAATTAGTTAAGGTATTGAATGTAGAACTAAGGTACTGCGTGCATTGAAATATTGGCAGGAAATGACAGGAATCCAATATCGTTGGCTTATGAATTGGAGGATGTTCAATTTTATTCCGCAGATATAAATGAGCGCAGCATTTCACATCCTTGGAGGCTACGGCTATACCAAGGAGTTCCAGGTAGAGAGGTTTTTCAGAGATGCCAAGGCCATGCCTATTGGGGCTGGTACATCAGAGATACAGCGACTCATGATTGCTCGAAAGTTGTTCGGTAAGGTGTGATGGATGAGATTTGCTTAGAGATTTATAAGAAAAATAATATGAAAAGCGTGAAAATTGTACCTGAGTATTGGGATGAACCACTGGAGTGTATCTCGCCCGAAAGGCTTCAAGAGATTCGCACTTTGAAGATGCAGAAGCACCTCAGATATGCCTATCAAAATTCCTTATTTTACAAAAAAGTTTTTGACGAAATAGGTCTAAGACCCGAAGAGATAGAAACGCTGGAAGATTACCGACACCGTGTCCCCTTCTTGACACATAAGCAACTGATTGAAAATCAAAATCCCAATCCTCCTTTTGGGGACTTCATGGCCGTAGACCTCAAGGATATCAGGCGGATCTATTGTTCTCCCGGCCCGCTCATGATGCCCTTCAGCAAGAGTGACATGGATGCCTACATCAATGCCACTGCAAATGGGCTTTATAT
>JAUWZV010000049.1 GCA_030615105.1 Desulfobacteraceae bacterium | reverse complement strand
GTCATGGAGAAAAAGGAAAAGCCAATACTTTCATTTGAGGAAAGAATAGAGCTTGCAAGTGCAATAAAATATGTAGATGTTGCTGTTGCACAGGAAACTTACTCCCCACTGCCAAATGTAATGAGAATCAAGCCTGACATTTTAATGGAAAGCACAAATCACGATGAAGAAGAAATTGAAAAGGCAAGAGAATATATGGACAGCATTAATGGCAAGGTTGTTGTACTGCCATATTTTCCCTCACAATCATCAAAGGAAATAAAAGATAGTATAAAACAGAGAAGATGAGAGCAAAGCAAGGAAGGTAACGAAAAAGTGGAAAAGACGTTAAGTACATCAGTATCTGAATTAATAAGTACATGGCAAAAAAAGATGTTTTGGCTTATGTGAGTAACTTATGCCTCTTTCTATCTTTTACGGGTAAATATTTCTATTGCTGTGCCTCAAATAATGGAAGAGTTTGCTTTAACAAAAACCAATATGGGACTGGTACTAAGTAGTCTGTTTCTATTATACGCAATAGGGCAATTCATAAATGGTCAGCTTGGTGATAATTTTTGTTAAAAATTGTCTGCGAAAGGGTGTTTTAGCCATTTTATGAAAAAACCTCCAAAGGCGATGTAGATATTTCACAGGATTTCATGCAACAAAAACACGTTTTTTTTATAGACATTCTGCACATCTTTGTCTTGTTTAGCTTTGCCCTTGCACAGCCGCTATTTGACCTGCTGTCGCGGAATGCAGAATTCTTCGTTGCTCACCACTCTCAGCCTGTAGATATTATTCTCCTCATCCTTATTCTGTGTTTCTTGCTACCAGCGATTGTGGTCTTGATCGAAGTGGTGAGCGGGCTGTTCGGTCGACGCGCCCGCAAAGCTGTACACGGTTTTATGGTGGCCGGCTTGGTGGCAGTCATCGCCTTGCCAGCGCTGAAAAAAATTTCCCTATTTCCTGGCACCGCCATACTGGTAGTAGCAGTTATACTGGGGGTAACGGCCACTATTGCCTACATGCGTTTCTATCCAGTGCGTACTTTCCTTACGGTCCTCTCACCAGCAGTATTACTTTTTCCCGGCCTTTTCCTGTTCAACTCACCGGTTTCAAAAGTTGTGTTTCCTGAGAAAGACCCTTCCGCTGTTACGATCAAAGTGGATAATGCTCCCCCTATTATTATGGTGGTTTTCGATGAATTTCCTGTGACCTCTTTGATGGACGAACATCACCAGATTGACCTGATCCGCTACCCTAATTTTGCGGCACTAGCCCAGGATGCATACTGGTTCCGAAATGCTACCACTGTTGGTGACAACACGACTTATGCCATCCCAGCTATGCTCACCGGCAACTATGCAGATCTTTCGCGCCCACCGCGCCTGCCAACAGCGACTGAACACCCTGAGAATATTTTCACGCTGCTCGGTGGATCTTATGAGCTTAAGGTATTTGAGCCAATAACGGAACTGTGCCCAGACAGACTGTGTGATGAATTGTTCCAGAGTTCTACGGAAAGAATGAGCTCCCTGATCTTGGATTTATCAATTGTTTTCCTTCATATCGTCCTTCCGGAGGATTTTACCTCTGGATTACCTAACATCACTCAAACTTGGAGAGATTTTGCATTTTATACTAAAGACTTTAACCTAGTCCGAAGACCGCACACTGCGCATAAATATGAGCTCCGGCAATTCGAGCAATTTCTGGGATCCATAACTCCGGCTCAAAGGCCAACCTTGTATTTCCTACATATCATGTTACCCCATTTCCCATGGATGTACTTACCCTCTGGAAAGCGGTACAGTATGCATAGTGACGCGAATAAGTTTTTTTGTGAGGGCTATCGCAGATGGGTCAACGATGAGGCCATAGTAGCACAAGGCTATCAACGTCATCTCCTTCAAGTCGGCTTTGTTGATACTATGATTGGCAAGCTGTTGGATAAACTCAGGACTCTTGGCCTTTATGACCGTTCTTTGATTGTTATTACGGCTGATCATGGTATCAGCTTTCATCCTGGTGATATGAAAAGGCTACTCACACAAACGAATTATCAGGACATCATTGCCGTGCCTCTTTTCATCAAGGCGCCTAACCAACACGAGGGGGTGATTAGCGACCGGAACGTCGAATTGATTGATGTCCTACCTACCATAGCAGACATTCTTGACATTCTTTTGCCGTGGCAGATAGACGGACATTCAGCGCTGGACTCCTCTTTCCCGGAAAGGACTGAGAAAGTGATTCACACAGTTGGAGGTATGAAGGAATTTGTATTTGGTCCTATACTGAACGCCAAGCACGAAAGTTTTAAGCGGTTCAAGATTGGGCCCCACAACTACCTCATAGGACAGCATGTCAGTGAAATAGGGCTGGTAGGGGAATCTGAGATTATGGTTGAACTTGATCAGGCAAGACTTTACGAACACATAGATCCAGATGCCCCATTTGTGCCTGCTCAGATTACGGGGCGTATACTGATGGGCGGAACCGCAGAAGCTCCGCTGAATCTTGCAGTTTCAGTTAATGGAACAATTCGTGCTGTATCAAAAACCTTCCCTCTTGAAAAAGGAATTCAGAGATGGTCAACGATCGTGCCTGAGTCGTCTTTTCGAGAAGGCAAGAATGACATTGAGGTGTTAGTTGTGTCTCAGATTGCCGGACAGCTTCGTCTGGAACGTACCAAAAGACGGGCTGTTACGACATATTCACTTATTTCATCAGCTACTGAAGCCTATGAAATCATTAGATCATCAAGCGGAGCATCCGTACGTGTAATCCCGGGAGCTCTAACAGGGTTTGTAGACAGGGCAGAAGTAAGAGAGGGCCTCGTCTCGTTTGGTGGCTGGGCCGCCGATGTAAAAAACTCCCAGATTCCGGAAGCCATCGTAGCCTTTAAGAATGGCAAATTTCTCCATTCAGGTGGAGCTGATATAGATCGGCCAGATGTTGCCAAGCATTTTGACAATCCTGCCTTGGAAAGAACGGGGTTCAAGTTCCTGCTTCCGCTTTCAGCTTTTAAGAATACAGCCAGCCCAGAGGTTCGCGTCTTTGCCGTGTTGAATGATGTGGCTTCTGAGCTAAATTACCATAAAGAATATGAGTGGAGAAAGAAATAATCTGGTACGTCCCAGTTCTTTGACGTAACCCGGCGTGATATGTTAACGGAAAGCATCCGTATTTCGTATTTCGCTCAGGAAAAGTCGACGGTGGGTAACGGAAAGCAGGCGTAATACATAGGTAACATTATGGAACAAAAGAGAGATTTTCTAATAAACGCTTTGCATATCTTCGTCCTCTTCAGCTTTGCAGTAGTACAACCGTTGTTTGATTTGTTATCTCGAAATGCGACATTCTTCGTTGCTCACCGCTCTGAGCCGGTAGATGTTGTTGTCCTCATCGTTATTCTATGCATCCTGCTACCAGCACTTGTGGTCTTGATCGAAGTGGTGGCCGGGATGTTCGATCGACGTGCTCGCAAAGCTGTACATGGTTTTATGGTGGCCGGCTTGGTGGTAATCATTGCCTTGCCAGTGCTAAACAAGATTTTTGAACTTCCTGGCATCGCTATAGTAGTGGGAGCAGCCATAGTTGGGGTCACGGTCACTATAGCCTATACCCGTTTCCATCCATTGAGGCTGTTTCTGACCGCCCTCTCACCGGCCCTGCTGATCTTTCCCGGCCTTTTCCTGTTCAACTCACCGGTTTCAAAAGTTGTATTTGCAGGAGATGCCTTTCGCACTATTCCCGAAGTCCATGCGGATACTCCAATAGTGTTTGTAGTATTCGATGCACTTTCGTTGACATCGTTGATGAACGAAGACCATGAAATTGATCCAATCCGGTACCCCAATTTTGCAGCTTTGGCACGGAATGCTACCTGTTTTCGTAACGCAACAACTGTTTCAGACTACACTCACATGGCCTGTCCGGCAATGCTGAGCGGCATATATCCCGATAAACCTCGACTTCCAACGGCCATCGATTATCCTCATAATATCTTCACGCTACTGGGTGGTTCCTATAATTTGATTGTGGATGATCCCAACACCCAATTATGCCCAGAACGACTATGCGGCAAATGGGCTGGGCATGGGAACCATGAGAGCTCGAGAGAGCGCATTAGCTCCTTACTGTTGGACTTATCTGTCGTGTACCTTCACATTGTTCTTCCCTCCGACTTGAGGGCTGGATTACCTGTTGTCACACGGTCTTGGAAAGATTTCATGGCTGATGGCAGGGTCAAGCCTGAAAAGTATCTGAAACAGAAAAGCTCAACACCCTTAAAACAGGATTTTTGGCTGAACTACATAAAAGGAGAGCGCCCACGGCAAGTTGTCAGGTTTATTAAGTCCATAGATTTCTCCGAGCACCCAGCCCTTTACTACTTACATGTCGTGATTCCACACGACCCATGGCGGTATCTTCCTTCCGGAAAGGAGTACACTCAGCCTGCAGAATACAAAAGAATTCGAGGATTAAGTGGCTATGGACATGGGGAAACGTGGAGCTCTGATGAATGGGCGGTTGTCCAAGCGTGGCAACGTTATCTCCTTCAAGTAGGCTTTGTAGATAGACTGCTGGGAGCGATTATCGATCGGATCAAGGCTGTCGGCTTATACGATCGTTCCCTGATTGTCGTTACAGCCGACCACGGTGTTAGCTTCCGAACCAACGATAAGCGGAGGCCGATAACAGAGACGAATTATCAAGACATCATGTGTATACCTCTCTTAATCAAGGTACCTAACCAACATGAAGGGGTAATTAGCGACCGCAACCTCGAATCGATTGATATTCTACCTACCATAGCGGATATACTGGGTATTTCACTTCCTTGGACGGTAGATGGACAGTCTGCTTTTAACATATCCATTCCGGAGCGTACTAAGAAATTCTTTTTTAGAAGCACCAAAGACAAAAAGGACGTGGAGCGGTTAATATTTAGGCCGGTAATTAACGAGAAATACGATAACCTTGATCAGATGCTCGCCTTATTTGGTTCAGGGGTAAAACCTGATGGCCTATTCAAGATTGGGCCCCACAATAACCTCGTAGGACAACATGTCAGTGAGATAGAGGTGGTAGGGGGATCTGAGATTATGGTTGAACTTGATCAGGCAAGACTTTACGAACACGTAGAGCCAGATGCCCCGTTTGTGCCGACTCAGATCACCGGTCGTATAATGATGGGCGGAACCATAGAAACTCCGATGAATCTTGCAGTTTCCATTAACGAAACAATACGTGCCGTGACACGAACCTATCCGATGGAAGGGGGTATCCATGAGTGGTCAGCGATTGTACCCGAGTTATCTTTTCGACCGGGGAAAAACGACATTGAAATTTTTCATTTAGCCCAGGACGTCAGACGACTTCGCATAGAGCGTATAAGAAAAAAATCTGTTGTTACTTATTTCTTATCAGGCTCAAGCGGACAAGATGGTAAAACAATCATTACCTCGGAAGGGAAATCCATACCAGTGATCCCGGGGGCTCTCCAGGGATTTCTGGACCGTGCAGGTATCAGTAATGATCGAGTAAAATTTTCAGGATGGGCTGCGGACATCAAAAACTCGGAGTTGCCAGATGCTATTTTGATATTTCTTAACGAGAAATTAGTCTATTCAGGCCGGACGAATACCCAGCGAATTGATTTGGCCAATCACTTCAACAATGCTGCCTTGCAGAGGGCTGGGTTCTCTTATGCATTGCTTTTAGAGGAATTCAAGGGCTTAAAAAATCCGGATGTGCGTATCTTTGCGGTATCTAAGAAAGGTGTGGCTTCTGAATTGAACTACCCCAAAAATTATAAATGGGCCAAAAAGATGGTGAAACCTAAATAAAGACAGAATTTTGTCAGGATAGATTACCCATATCCTTGAGGAAGTTCTTGGTCCTTCAATTCGATAAAGCCTCCATTGATCATTTTACCTTTTTCAGTTCAGAAGAAGATTATCCAAAGTGGCAATGATCAAGCTAAACAATGGAGTGCTACGTAAGTTTGCGAGCAAATGATTAAGTATAAATGCTATTTTTTTCCCTTTGCAGCAAATGCATCAAAAAGCCAAGACCTGGTGTATTTATTTCCAAAATCTGAATTTTTAAGCAGCTCAAATTGCTATCCAATAATCCTGCCATAACTGTTATTATCCCCAACTTAAACGGAAAAAGATTTTTAGGAATCTGCCTTGATTCTATAAATCGTCAGACTTTTCACGATTTTTCCATTATTATAGTTGATAATGGATCGGTTGATGGTTCCGTTGAGTTTATCAGAGATCATTATACGGATGTACAGGTTATTGAGTTTAAGGAAAATAGAGGATTTGGTGCCGCTGTTAATGAAGGGATAAAGCGGGCAAAGAGCGAATATGTTTGCCTTCTCAACAATGATGTTGAATTGCATCCTAATTTTCTAAAAGAGATGATAACGGTTCTTGAACGAAAAAAGGATGTAGATTATTGTGCAGCAAAGATGTTTAATTATTATGATAGAAACTTATTGGATGGTGCAGGGGAAGGAGTTTTTAGGGCTGGGGTTGGTTACAGGTTAGGAGCCTTGGAATACGATATTGGAATATTCGATCATCAGAGGAGGGTTTTTGGCGCCTGTGCTGGAGCGGCAGTCTACAGGCGCTCCTTCTTTGAAAAGGTTGGATATTTTGATGAAGATTTTTTTTCCTATCTGGAGGATGTGGACATCAATTTTCGGGCTAATCTTTATGGGTTAAGATGCGTATATATACCAAATGCAAAAGTATTTCATATTGGAAGTGCCACAACAGGAAGTACATTTAATAGATTTACAGTTCGATTAACAACGAGAAATATTTTTAACATTGTCGCAAAGAATTATCCAATCTCTCTTATTTTCAAGAGTCTACCCGCCATTCTAGTATACCAAGTTTGTTGGTTTTTCATTATTTTAAAAAGGAGGCAAATTCTTCCATACTTACAAGGCCTTAAAGAAGCTTTGCAAGGTTTACCTAAAATGTGGAGAAAGAGAGAAGAAGTACTTTCAAGAAAAACAATTTCAAATAAGATATTCTGGTCAAAAATTATGAATTCTGAAAGAGAGGTGATGAGATCCATACTGAGGCGCAGGAAAAATAATGGAAAAGCGGTTTGGCCAATAAGAATATATATGAAGATTTTTTTGTAGGTTGAAGTTTGATGGATTCGTAAAAAGTCATGAACCGGGGTCATTGCGAGGGCTTTAGCCCGAAGCAATCTAATAAATACAAGAACTTATGGTATAGGAGATTGCTTCGCTCCGCTCGCAATGACATGCTTTTTGACTTTTTACGAGACTATCAAGTTTTGGGTATGATTCCTATAATCATAGTAAACAAGAATGGAAAGAAGTTCCTATCGGGGCCCGCAAAACCTTGGCTTTTCCGCTGAAAGCAATATTGCACTTAAAACTCTTCAAACCAGACATTTAGCCTTGCTCAACAACGATGCTATGCTATATCATATATGGGCTAAGAGCTTGGTAGAAGTATCGAGTCTCATCAGGCGATGGAATTATTACTCGGAAAAGTCAAAGTCACATTTCGATAGCAAATATTTTAGTAAAGATAGTTGGGCTCTGAACAATATCCTTGAATAGGTATTTCATCAGAAAATTATGAGAAGACTTCGAAAGAATTCTGTCTCTACTAACCAAAATGGCTACAGTGTTTCTGTGTGCGGTATTGTTGTCACATATGAACCAGACATAACTTTGCTTGAAAGAGTGCTGGCCGCCATCCGCCCTCAAGTAGATCAAGTGTTGGTGGTAGATAATGGTTCCGTTACTGGGTTTATTAGTTGGTCGAGACTCAATGCTCGGTGGGTGGAGATAATTGACATAGGGGAAAATTTGGGAGTGGGCGCTGCTCAAAACCGAGGCATTGTTTGGGCAAAAGCTAAAGGTTTTTCACACGTTTTATTCTTGGATCAAGACAGTATCCCAGGGACTGAGATGGTCCGAAATTTAATAGCAGCCTCTACGTATTTAAATAGAGGCAACGGTCCACTTGCAACTGTAGGACCTAGGATTGTAGATGCTCGTACAGGAAAAGATTTCCCTTTTATCAATTTTGGTTCTCTATCAGTAAAGAGGAGGATCTGTCAACAGCCATCTGCTGGAAAATATGTACTGACTGATTTTTTGATCTCTTCCGGAATGCTAGTGTCTCTATCAGTGTTTGAAAAGGTAGGGATGATGGAGGAAGGTTTTTTTATTGATAGTGTTGATCTCGAATGGTGTTTTCGGGCGCGTAGTCTAGGTTTTGCACTTTACGGTGTTTGTGATGCCGAGCTGAGGCACAGTTTGGGAGATCAAGTGATCCATTTTTGGTTGGGGAGGTCAGTGAATATTTACCGTCATAGCTCACTACGACAGTATTATATGATGCGGAACCGTATCCTCCTGTACCAGAAAAGTTATAGTCCCCGCAGTTGGGTAGTACAGGATATCTTTCGGTTTTTGTTCAAATTAATTATTCTTGTACTATTTCTGCCGCAGAGATTAGGAAATATACGTATGACATTAAACGGAATAAGGGATGGGCTGCGAGGAAAGATGGGCAGATATTGTATATGAGGAAGATCGTGCAAGATTTGATTTCAATGCATTAAGAACCCAGAGGGAGTTTGGTAGGTATTAAGCTTAGCGCATAAACATTCATAGTTCCTCAAGATAGGTAAATGGTCGATTAGTTAAAAGCGTATCAAGAGACTTACAATAATTGACCAGGCGGTTGCGGAGAAATTGAAAGTGTGGTAACTGAGGGATGGAAAATATCAAGGAGAAAAACCATTAGCCAGCATCTGGAACATAAGGACAACAGGGAAAAAATAAGAGGAGTGAACAGGTTGAGTTTGCTTGATATTATCATAGTCAATTATAATAGCACCGATTATCTCCTACGTTGCCTCAGATCGGTCTATGATTCTCTCCGGGAGCTTCCTGCAAAGGTCTTTGTGCAGGATAACGCGTCTGAAGATGGCGTAGATCGTGTGAAATCAGAATTCCCCCAGGTTATACTCTCAAAGAACAGGTACAATATGGGCTTCGCCAGGGCAATCAATAATGCTCTGAAACAAAATAATTCGCCTTATATAGTAATTTTGAACCCTGATACCTATGTCATGGATGGTTTTTTTGAGCCCATCCTACGCTATATGGAAGAGCATCCTCACGTAGGGATCGTTGGACCTAAAATCCTCGATCATGATGGTTCAATTCAGGGTTCGGCCCGGACTTTCCCTACACCACTTACGGGTTTGTTCGGCCGATCTTCACTGCTCAGCAGATTTTTCCCAAATAATCCATTCACTCGTGCAAACATCCTGACGACTAGAAGTGATGGCAAAACCCCAATGGAAGTGGATTGGGTCTCCGGTGCTTGCATGGTAGTGAGGAGAAAGACGGTAGATGATGTAGGTCTTTTGGATGAGCGCTTTTTTATGTACTGGGAGGATGCTGATTGGTGCAGACGCATGTGGGGGAAGGGAGGGAAGGTGGTCTATTTTCCACAGGCCTCTGTTGTTCATTATGTTGGGGTGAGTAGCGACCAAGCCCCTCTCAGATCCATCCTGGAATTTCATAAGAGCAGCTATCGGCTCTTCGACAAATATAACAGGGCTTCCCTTTGGTTTGTCAAACCTTTGGCCATGGCTGGCATCTCCCTTCACCTTTTCTATGTCCTTGTCTCCAGGCAGGCACGTGTGTGGTACGAGAAACTTGAGTTTGCCAAGAGGCACCTAAAGGAGGCTCGTGTCCTTGAAAAGGGAAAGAAAATAAAAGTCTTACGAATGATAGCCCGTCTCAACATAGGCGGACCTGCCATTCATGTTCATTTGTTGACAAAAGGGTTAGATGCGAAGAAATTTGAGCCAACGCTGGTCGCAGGCAAGATTTCTCCCCAGGAAGGGGACATGAGCTATCTTTTTGATTCAGCGGATAAAGAACCTATAATCATTCCAGAACTCCAGAGAGAGATCAGCCTCAGGATGGATCTAAAGGCGTTCCATCAAATTTTCAGTAGACTTATAGAAGAAAAACCCGATATCGTGCATACGCATACCGCAAAGGCTGGCTCCAGTGCCAGGTTAGCCGTACTGATGTATAATCTTATTTATGGGAAGAAAGTACGGACGGTTCACACATTTCATGGCCATGTATTTGAGGGCTATTTCAGTCAGGCAAAATCACTGCTGTTTATCTGGGTTGAGCGTTTCTTAGCAAGGTTAACAGATGTGATTATTGCCATCAGCAAGACCCAGAAGAGAGATCTATCGGAAAAGTTCCGTATCGCCCCAGCCAAAAAGATAAGTACCGTAGAATTGGGTTTTGATCTAAGACCCTTCCTGGAAAGCGAGGTATCGAGGGGGCAATTCAGGCGAAGCCTGGGGATAAACGATGATAGCCTCTTGATTGGCATCATTGGCCGGCTGGTTCCTATAAAGAACCACTTAATGTTTCTTGAGGCAGCAAAAATATTTCTTGAGCAGAACGCTGGCGTACAGACAAAATTCATAGTGGTGGGAGATGGCGAACTGAGAGGCGAACTGGAAGCCTATTGTCAAGAGTTGGGATTGACCAGCTATGTGATTTTTTGTAGTTGGATAAGAGATGTACCATTGGTTTATGCAGACTTAGATATTCTCGCCCTCACATCTAAAAACGAAGGGACCCCTGTTTCCATAATTGAGGCTATGGCCTCGTCGGTTCCGGTTATTGCCACTAATGTTGGAGGAGTCCTGGACCTGCTCGGGCCGCCGGATGGCGTCCCTTCACCAGACGGTTTTTTGGTATGTGAGCGAGGGATACTTTCCCTAAAAAATGATGCCTCAGGATTTGCAAAGGGCTTGAAATATTTGATAGATGGTGACATCCGGGAAAAACAAAAGCGCCTGATGCGGGCGCGCTTCTTTGTGAGAGGGCGATTTTCGGAAGAGCGACTCTTGCACGATATAGAGTCCTTGTACCTTGATCTAATGAACAATAGGGTGTAGGGACATATCAAGGCCTTTTGAAAGATGTGCGATTCTAACTTTTGCTAACCTCTATGGAAATTAAACTCCTTAAAAATGTTCCACTTTTTTCTGAGCTTTCCCCGGGAGAACTGGAGGAGTTGTTAGAGCTCTCAGAGAAGCGAAGATATCCTAAGGGCAGTATTGTATTATATAAAGGTGACGTAGGACAGGTTCTTTATCTGATTTTGAAAGGTAAGGTTAAAGTTGTACTGTTTGATGAAAATGGCAAAGAGATTATTCTTAGCACCCTTAAATCAGGTAATTATTTTGGCGAAATGTCTGCTTTTGACCAGATGCCAAGGTCGGCAACCGTTGTTACAGTGGAGGACAGCGAGTTTTTAGTAATATCCCAAAGGAGTATAACAGATCAGATCAACAAGAATCCCCACATAGCCCTTAAGTTACTTTCAGAAATGAGTAGAAGGTTAAGAGAAGCTGATGAGCAGATTAGTAATTTAGCACTTCTCGATGTGAGAGGGCGAGTGGCCCAGATATTATTAAAACTTTATAAGGGAACAAATGTTAGAAAGGGCGAAGATTATAGAATTGTCCCCAGGCCTGCATTGAAGGATATAGCTGCCATGTCCGGGACCTCACGTGAGACAGTTTCAAGAGTTTTAAGTGAATTTTCTAAAAGAGGTTTGATTAGTCTGACCAAGGAAAATATCATTATTTTCGAGGGGTTAGAGCTGGACGAGGATATTGATTGATGCAGATCACATTAATTGCGTGATCGAGGACATTGACATAACGCGTACTATTATCGATACTTGATTCAATTGTATAGGAATTTCCTTTTTTGGACAGGATACACAGGATACTCAGGATATAAAGAATATAAAAAAATCTTGTTAATCCTGTCAAAAGAATTCCGCCGCAGGCGGCTAAGTTCATGCCAAAGACTTAACGAATTGGTTTATAATAAGGGATGAAACCCTTAAGATGTCAAAATTGAAGTGAGAGAGTTGGCAGAATTATGAAGCCTTTCATAAACCAGCGAGCTCAGCATAAGAGTGGGAAGCTGAGACCATATGAGCCCCTTTTGATGACACTTCTTCGGGTGTGGGATGCCTTATTGGGAGTCGTATTCTTTATTGGGCTGAGCGTAATTTTTCATAGGTTTATGCCCCATATTCGGGAGGCTGTCTTCTTTATCTTTTTTATAACCATGGTCTTCTTTCATGCGGTTGGGCTCTACCGCTCATGGCGATTTTCTTCATTTCAATATGAAATCTATCAGATTTTTTTCGGATGTTTTATTCTTTATACCTTTCTTTTTTTGGTGGGTTACTTTTTAAAGGTGTCACATGAATTTCCCCGCAGCGTTGTGATAATCTGGATGGTGATCTGGCCCATTGTTATGGCAACAGAACGTGTCCTTATCCGTACTATTCTCAGGCGCTACCGTAAGAAGGGGCACAATGTGCGGAGGGCTGTCATTGCAGGAGCTGGGAAGATGGGAAAGCAATTGGCGCATTTGATTACTGAAAATTCCTGGTCAGGGGCTCTGCTAATGGGTTTTTTTGATGATAAAGTCAAAAGACCAGTGGGAGGCTACCCCATCTTGGGTGATTTGAATGACCTTCCTGAATATGTTAAAAAACAAAAATTAGATATAGTTTATTTGGCCCTCCCAATGAAGAAAGAACCGAAAATTCAGTCATTACTCAGAGAGCTGGCCGATTCCACGGTTTCTATCCACTTTATCCCTGACATATTTTTCCTCGATCTGATTTTAGGTGGCAGTCTCACATATTTTGAGAACATCCCTGTAATTGCCTTGTTAGACACGCCCATTCGAGGCATAAACACACTATTCAAGCGTGTGGAAGATTTGGCACTGGCAAGCATTGTTCTCTTATTGGCAAGCCCTCTCTTGATAGCCATTGCCTTGGGGGTTAAGTTCACTTCCCGCGGTCCTATTCTATTCAAACAGTGGCGTTATGGTCTCAATGCTCAACCCATAAAAATCTATAAATTTCGAACGATGAATGTTTGTGAAGATGGGTATGCTTTTACTCAGGCGACAAAAGACGATCCCCGATTAACACGCTTTGGTGCCTTCTTGCGGAGATACAGTCTTGATGAGCTGCCCCAGTTCATTAATGTGATCCAGGGGCGAATGTCTTTGGTAGGACCCAGACCTCATCCTGTAGCCATGAATGAGGAATACCGTAAATTGGTGCCGGGGTATATGCTTCGGCATAAAGTAAAACCCGGAATAACTGGCCTGGCCCAGGCGAATGGTTTCAGAGGGGAAACGGATACACTTGATAAGATTGAGAAACGTGTGGATTATGATCTGGAATATCTCCGGCAGTGGTCACTCTTGTTTGATTTGAAGATTCTCGCACAAACTTTATTGAACCACGCATGGCGAACAAACGCCTATTAAGTGTTATACATATTGTAAATATAATAGCCTACTAAAATCCTTATCAAAAAAAGTTCCAATCTTTGATCAGCCATACCTTCCCTTATCTATATTAGAGTTTGAATATGTATGATACCAAGTTGCATTCAAACGGCTACTATTTATAAACGTCATTGCGAACGAATGTGAAGTCCCGCTTTGCGGGACCACGTCGCCCGCCCGCCTCGCCTGAAGGCGAAGCCGATGGCGGGCAGGCTTCGCTCCTCGCCCTGTTAAATGCCCTAAAAAATGATCACCTGTCGGATTGAGATGCCCATGTTCTGATCTTAGGCTGTATTTCAAATTATGCGACCCCTATTTAACGGGGCGAGCAATGACATGATTGCAACTTGGTATGAGGTGATGAAAATCTATGACTATTGTTGAGATGTTAGGAAGAAATGCGAAGTTTTTTCCTGAAAAAACTGCATTAATTTATAAGGAATCCCGGATTTCCTATAAAATGCTTTATGAAAGATCAAATGCCTTGGCTAATTTTTTAGTAAGTATTGGTCTTAAGAAAAATGAGAGGGTTGGTCTTTTGCTTCAAAAGACTCCAGAGGCTATTATCTCTTTCTTGGGTATCGCAGCAGCTGGCGGTGTGGTCTTACCCATCGATTACAATCAGACTCTTGCCGATATTCAATTTGTCTTAAATCTCACACATCCCTCCGTTTTGATTGTATCTGATAATTTTCAACCCTTGCTTTCCAGGTTAAGACTTCCCTGTTCAAGTAAAAAGATTATTGTGATTGGCAAGAAGCCGTGGAATCAGTACCAATCATGGGAAGAAATCTTTTCTAAAGAAACTCTTGGCTTACCTGATGTCAACGTTCAGGAGGACGATATTGTTTACCTAAACTTTACCTCGGGCACGACAGGAGTTCCGAAAGGGGCTATTTCCACACATGCTAATATTTATTGGAATACCCTGTCATCAGTAGAGAGCTTAAAGCTAACCCACAATGATGTTCACTTATGTATGTTTCCGGTCTTCGGTCATCCCCATGAACTCTTTGCTCGTCCGCTGTATTTAGGGGGAACCATTGTTTTAATAGATAGTATCTCGCCCAAGTCCATTGTTAGAGCTATTTCAGATCATAATGTAACATGTATGATGGCGGCTGCCTCTATTTATGAAACCTTAATTCGCTTTCATGAGTTTCACTCCTTCAATTTTAGCTCTCTGAGACTTCCAGAAAGTGGGGGCATGCATGTTAATCCAACCCTGGTTCAAAAATTTAAGGAGCGATTTCAGATTCCCATCGTCCCGGTATGGGGAAGCACCGAGACTACAGGGATTGCCCTGGCTACCCCTATTCAAGGCAAATATAAACCAGGCTCTATGGGTAAGTCATGCCCATACTATGAAGTAAAAATTGTCGGCGAAAATGGAAAGGAATTAGCCCTTGATGAAATTGGAGAAATGATCATAAAAGGTCCAGCTATCTGTTCGGGATATTTCGGAAACCCTGAGGAGACTGAAAAATACATGAAAGATGGGTGGTTTTTTACGGGTGATATGGTAAAGAAAGATTCTGAAGATTATTTTTATTTTGCTAGCAGAAAGACCGGAATGATGAAAGTGGCAGGCCTAAAGGTCTACCCTGCCGAGATTGAAGATGTACTAAGCGCCCACCCAAAGATTAGTGAAGTGGCTGTTGTTAAGGACCAAGATCATTTGCATGGCGAAGTGCCTAAGGCAGTTATTGTTTTGAAAGACGGTGTGGAAATTAATAAAGGCGATATCCGCAAATACTGTGAGAAGAGAATGTCGAGATACAAGGTACCACGCATCATTGAATTTATGACTGAACTGCCCAAGACCCCGGGAGGGAAGATATTGTATCGAAAATTATAGTCGTTGTTGGAGTGAAAAGCGAGTTATGGAATCTAAAGTTGTTGTGGTTCATGCAGAGAGAGAGCCCATGGAAGGCGTTGTCAACCCGGGGCCCCACCAGACCTATCGAAATCCCCGCGTGTTCGTAGAGAAGAGGGAGTTGGGCGATCTGGAGCCCGATGAGATCCGAGTGGAGATGATCTATGCAGGATTGTGTGGCACGGATGTGCACCTGGTAGAGACGAATCCTGATACAGGCTATATTCGCTGTTCGGCACCAGCCGAGATTCCTTCAGAGGGCAGAGTCATGGGCCACGAAGGGGTTGGTAAGGTCATTGCGGTTGGGTCCCGTATCGACCACATAAAACCAGACTCCTACGTTACGTTTGAATCGATAATCGTTTGCCATTACTGTGATGTATGCCGGAAAGGACAGTTCAACCAGTGCCGTCATGCACGATTGCTGGGATTGGAGAAGGATGGACTCTTTGGTACCGTGGTTGATGTGCCCTCGATGCTAACGCACGATGTAACTGTGTTGGCAAGAGGTGACAGGGACCTGAGGGCAATTGCGTGTGTTGAACCGGCAGGGGTTGCTTATGTTGCATGTCAGAACACCCACATAGAGGCAGGAGACGTGGTTGTTGTCTTTGGGGCTGGTCCCATAGGGTTGTTCTCCGCGATGTTGAGCAAGGCTGTTTTCGGCGCTCCCGAGGTTCACGTTGTTGAGCCCGTTGAATTCCGGAGAAGACTTGCCCAGAAGTGGAGTGATCAGGTATACGGTGTTGATGAATTCTTTGAAAACTGTCCGCGATTCATTGACGTGATTATTGAGGCCTCCGGGCATATGGGCAACATTAGCAGGATATTCCGTTGTGTAAATGCGAATGGACGTATTGCTCTACTGGGGAGGAGTGGGGCACCACTGGCTATAGATGACGTGGATCACATGATTACCAATGCTGTGTCGTTGGGTGGGTCGCGCGGGCATCTTGGTGGTGCGTTTACCAACATCCTCAGGCTGTACGAGAGTGGTCGAATACCTCTGGACGAAATAGTGACAGATGTTGTTAGTGGGCCTGAAGGACTGTGCGACCTCCTGAAGTCACCTGAGAGGATTCTCAAAGGGAACTGTAAGGTTCTTGTGCGTATGTGTGAACCATAATGTCACCCTCATCATAATTTTAACAGAAAAAAAGGAGTTCTTATTAATAAAATGGAACAGCACTCTAAAGAATTAGAAGAACTGAGATCACAAATGAGCAGAGTTAATGAAGCCATGATGCACAATTTAAATGATTTCTTTCAAATATCTAATAAAATTGGTGAAGTTAAAGATAAAATGGGTCTCCCCCACTTTGGCCCAGTTAGAGAATCTGAAATGCTTAAAGAAATTCAGAAAAAAAATAAGGGGCCCATGCCTCAAGATTTGATGAAAAGAATTTTTAAGGAGATATTTAAGGCATCAGTGGAAGAAATGGGGGTTGGAACCAGAAGAAGGCTTAAGGTGAACCGCCCCCCCAATAGTAAAGACTTAAGCATTACTGTCAATAGGATAAATATTGGTGGTGAAAAACCGGTTTTGATGGCCGGGCCTTGCTCTGTAGAAAATTACGAACAAATCTATGTTACAGCCAAGAGAATGAAAGAGTTGGGTATTAATATATTAAGGGGAGGGGCGTTTAAGCCCAGAACCTCTCCATACAGCTTCCAGGGATTAGAGGAAGAGGCCCTAAGAATGCTAAGAATGGTTGCCGATGAGTTAAATATGGCCGTTATTACAGAGGTTTTAGATGTGCGAAATGTGCCGCTTGTTGTGAAATATGCGGATATATTACAGGTTGGTTCAAGAAATATGTTCAATTACTCACTATTAAAAGAGCTTGGAAAAATCAATAAGCCTATAATGATTAAAAGAGGACTTATGGCCACAATAGATGAGTTTATCCTTGCAGCCGAGTATATTCATATAGGGGGGAATCATCAAATCATTTTATGTGAAAGGGGTATCAGGACTTTCGAGACCCAGACACGTAATACCTTGGACATATCATCTATCAAAATTCACGCTGAGGACCACGGGCGTAAGCCCGTGGGTGAAAGCGTTCCAGCCGAAGGCTGGAGGTTGTTAAAGGATGAAATATTATGATATGCTCCCATCATGGAAATAAGACTGAGCGGACATGGGTCATATC
>JAUWZV010000071.1 GCA_030615105.1 Desulfobacteraceae bacterium | reverse complement strand
AAAGAGATTGCAAGGAAGACCCTTGAAGAGCACTACTACCGCTTCAAGCTTAATCAGACAAAAGAGGGAATAAAAGAACCTGTCAATATTAATACAGCCAGCCTAAAAGATTTGGTCAGGCTGCCAAGTATTGGCCCTGTTGCAGCGGTTAAGATATATAAGTTTAGAGAGACCCATGGGCCTTTCAACAGGATTGAAGATATTAAAAAGGTCGAAGGCATTGGGCCTGCTATATTTGCAGGCATCAGGTATTACATTAAAGTCCGGTAACCGCTAATCAGCCTGCTCCTGATCCCCTTATTCTCATTTCTTCTCATGATTCCATAAATCTTTGTTACCTATTTTATTGATAGGCAAATAGAATGTTTGATTTTGCGTTCTGGTATACAATAATTCTGCTTGTCCTCATGACAATTGTCTTGGTTAAAGAAATTTTTGACCCTGATATTGCTATTTTTTCAGTCTTGCTTTTATTGATTGTAGGAAGGGTTATCAACCTCAAGGAAGCCTTCGCTGGTTTTTCTAACAGTGGAATGCTTACTGTTGGGTTTCTATTTATTATTGCGAAGGCATTGCAGGAAACCGGTGTTCTTAACCGATTGGGCGATATTCTGCTTGGAAATAACATAAAGAGCATGTCGGTGAGATTGATTCGTTTCCTTTTCCCAGTGTCTGCCATTTCGGCATTTTTTAACAATACCCCGATTGTAGCTATGCTCATACCGGTAATTCATACATGGGCAAGAAAGCATGACTATGCAGTTTCCAAATTTCTCATCCCTCTTTCCTATGCAGCTATATTGGGTGGGACATGCACACTGATTGGCACAAGTACAAACCTTGTTGTCCATAGATTAATGATTGAGACAGGTATTGGTGGAATGTCTTTCTTTGAGATATCTAAAATCGGTATCCCATTAATGTTTATTGGCGTTTTGACTGTCTCTATCTTTAGCCATCGGTTTTTACCAGATAGGAAGGAGCCTATAATTGAACTCGGAGATCATACAAGAGAATTTGTAATTGAATTAAAGGTCCAATCCGATTACCGATATCTGGGATATAGTATTGAAGAGGCAGGCCTGAGACATTTAAAGGGCTTGTTTCTTTTTCAGATAGAGCGTAACCACAAAATAATGGCTCCTGTTGGGCATGAAGAGACGATTCAATTAGGTGATAGGTTGTTTTTTACCGGATTGCCCAGGACCATCATAGAATTACAGAAAACCCCTGGTCTCACTGTACTTAAAGATACAAAATTTGATCTCAAAAACTACAACTCAGATAAGCTGAAAACATTTGAGGCAGTCATTTCACCTTCTTCTCCTTTGATTGGCTATAATATACGGGAGAGCAATTTTCGAGGTCGTTACAATGCAGCAATTCTTGCAATTCATAGAAGTGGAGAGAGGATTAAGAAAAAGGTCGGCGATATTGTTTTGCGTGCAGGGGATACATTGCTTATTTTGGCAGGACATAATTTTTTAAAGGATTGGTATAACTCAAATGATTTTTATTTAGTTTCAGAGTCTGAAAAAATACCTTCCAAACCCAGATGGTATTTGCTCTTTTCATTGTCTATACTTTTCTTGATGATCCTTTCAATGGCCCTAAATATCTTGCCAATCCTTGCATCAGTTAGTATCGCTGCAGTAATACTTATCATATCAAAGTGCATCACACCTCATGAAGCACGAAAAAGTGTTGAATGGTCTGTTTTACTCATTATTGCATCTTCATTCGGAATTGCTAAGGCCCTTGATAATTCTGGTGTTGCCTATTTTATGGCAAACAAATTAATTATAATGGTGGGCTCTTTTGGTATTCTTGGCATATTAGCTGGTGTTTATTTCATAACTAGCCTTTATACAGAAATCATAACCAACAATGCAGCAGCTGCACTGCTGTTCCCTATTGCTTTCTCAGTGGCCCACCAGGCAGGTGTTGATCCCCGTCCTTTTCTTATTGCCGTGGCAATAGGCGGCTCTGCCTGTTTTGCAACCCCATTAGGCTATCAAACAAATCTTATGGTATATGGGCCAGGGGGATATAGATTTAAGGATTTTCTGAGAATTGGGATCCCGATGAACATATTTATCGGTTGTATTGCTATTACCATTATCTACGCACTAAATTTCATGTAATATTTGTATTTGTCAATTTGTGAAATCGTCAAATGGGAAAAATAATTTAATTAGCTTTCCCTATGCGCTCTGCACTATGCACTTTGCGGTATTGGAGGACATAACATGACTATTCCCCCACATGGCGGAAAACTACTCCCCCTATTAGTGAAAGGAGAAGATCTAAAGAAAGGATTAGACAAGGCAAGACATTTGCCTCAAATCAAGATCAACTCCCGCGAGGTATCTGATCTCATCATGCTTGGCATGGGTGCATTTAGCCCCCTGAAAGGTTTTATGGTTCAGGAAGACTACGAAGGTGTCCTTAAAGAGATGCATCTTAAGGGTGGAACCTTCTGGCCAGTACCTATTACTTTGGCAATATCTAAAGCACGAGCTGATTCTCTGAAAGAAGGGGATGAAGTTGCATTAGTGGATGGAAATAATCGCAACATCATGGGGATCATGTCAATAGAGGATAAATTCGCCTATGACAAAGAATGGGAGGCAAAAAGTATATTTCAGACCGATGATAGAAGCCATCCAGGCGTAGACAAACTCTACCAACAAGGAGAGATCCTTATAGGAGGGCCGGTAACAGTATTAAGCGAGGGAGAATACCCTGGGCGTTTCTCTGGATATTATGCCCGTCCACAGGAGGTACGACACATTTTTGAGCAGCGAGGATGGTCTCAGGTTGCAGCCTTTCAGGTACGGAATCCTATTCATCGCTCCCATGAATATTGCACGAAGATCGCCCTGGAGTTAAGTGATGGCCTTTTCATTCACCCCCTGGTAGGTGCATTAAAAGAAGATGATATTCCAGCAGAGGTCAGAATACGCTGCTATGAGGTTTTACTGGAAAAATACTACCCTAAGGATAGGGTTTTAATGCGGGTTTATCCTATGGAGATGCGCTATGCAGGCCCACGGGAGGCCCTTCTGCATGCTATTATTAGGCAGAACTTTGGCTGCAGCCACCTTATTGTGGGCAGAGACCATGCAGGTGTTGGTAACTATTATGGGCCCTTTGATGCCCAGAAAATCTTTGAAGTCTTAAAGCCAGATGATCTTCAGATTAAGCCTCTAAATATCGACTGGACATTTTACTGCTACAAATGTGAGGGCATGGCCTCTCTTAAAACCTGCCCCCACAGCGCAGAAGATCGATGTCTGATCAGCGGGACAGAGCTGAGAAGAATGCTCTCCCTTGGAGAAATGCCACCATCTGAATTCAGCCGCCCAGAGGTACTGGAGATTCTTATCGATTATTATAAAGGATTGAAAAAGTAGAAAAGGAACTAGAAAGGAGTAACGGAATGGAAAGCCCAAAAAGCCAAAACATCACCTGGCATCACCCTATCATTACCAGAGAGGATAGGGAACGATTGCTTGGCCAAAGGGGGTTTACCCTGTGGTTTACAGGGCTTTCTCGATCAGGTAAATCCACCTTGGCTGCCGAGGTAGAAAAGAGGCTCTATGAAAGGGGATACATCACCTATATCCTGGATGGAGATAATATCAGGCATGGACTGAACAAAAATCTCGGATTTTCACCTGAGGATCGTGAAGAAAACATCAGGAGAATCGGCGAGGTAGCCCACCTCTTTAGGCAGGCCGGGATTATCAATATGACCGCCTTTATCTCACCATACAGGGCGGATAGAAGAAAGGCGAGGGATCTGGCAAAGCAAGGCGAATTTATTGAGATCTTCTGCAGATGTTCTGTAGAGGCCTGTGAAAAGAGGGATCAAAAAGGACTCTATAAAAAGGCAAAGGCTGGGGAGATCCCGGAGTTTACCGGTATCTCTGCACCATACGAGGAGCCGGAAAATCCCGAGATAATAATCGAAACCGACAAAGAGACGATTGAGGAAGGGGTTAGGAAAATAATCTTCTATCTCGAAAAAAATGGGTATATAAAAACCCGTCAAGGACTGAGCTCTTCTCCTGATATAAAAAATACTTAATTGCTTATGCTTACCCCGCCTGCCCTATGGAATGAAGTTGTAGTTATTATTCCATCGGGGTTAAATTTTCACGCATGTAAAACGGCGTAGCCGATTTAACCGGGGCCTGACCCCATTCTGATGAGAAGAAAATCAAAGACATCCCCCACATTCTAAAGATTTCCCCTTGACAAAGAACGGCCGCTCACCTATAAAGTTCATCCTATGAACCACAACTATGAACAGGAAATCCGCTACCGCCTGCTAAAGGTGTTGAGCCAAGACCCCAATCTTGGTCAGCGTGATATGGCGAAAAGAATGGGTATCAGCCTCGGCAAGGTGAACTACTGTGTTTCTGAACTTGCGTCTAAAGGATGGATAAAGATTACCCGCTTTAAGAGCGCAAAGAAAAAAACCCCTTACACATATATGCTTACCCCGAAGGGCCTGGAAGAAAAGGGGAGGCTAACGCTCACCTTTTTGAAAAGGAAGCTATCGGAGTACGAAGAGATAAAGAAGCAGATCAGGGAGTTCCATTATGAGGTCAAGCAGGAGGGTTTTGACAATCCCGACAGCGAACTGAGCGATGCTGTGAAAAGCATTATTTGAGCCCCTGACAAACATAAGTCAATGTAATTACTGACAATTGCCTGGCTACTGTTATGTAACCCAAGGGGCGGAGCTGTATCAAGCTTAGAAGTAGCCAAAATAAAGTGACAATGTGCCAACGTCCTTGTTGTTTTTCAATCATCAATCGTCAATCGACAATCATCAATCCTAATGCGTCCCCCATTATTATTAGTTGACAACGTCCCCCATTAAAGGATGCAAGAAAAACGTATTTTAGGAACTGTTGGAAGAACCCTGCTAATCGCAAAAAGATCATAATGAAGCATTCACTGCTCTCCGCATATTTTTCAATAGACAATAGTCAATCTTCAATGCTATGCGTCCCCCATTAGGTGCGATCTGAAGAAATTCGTGCGGATGCAGTCTAAATGCGGCTCCTTGGTGAGCATTCTGAAGAGGAATTAAAGCATCTTTTCTGCGTAGTTGAAGCCAATCGCCGTCGAATTAGTCGCCTATCCGGTTAGCTGGTGAGTTTGGCTTGTTTGACGTGTTAAAAATCGAAAAGGCATTCACAAGTTGATTTAGAACTGACGTCCCCTCCTCTTAAAGGTCAGCTATTTGCGGAACTAAAGCCCAATCTGACTTCTTAAATTGGCTAAAAGAAATATTCTTCGAAGACTAAGAGGGGGTTTTATGCCGTTTTACCCGATAAAGCAAATGAACCAGAAAAATCACATTATTTTTCTCCTTTTGCTTTCCATTGTTTTGACAGGCTGCCAGCAACAGAATCTGTCCCCACCAAAGAACTATGATATTACCTGCTATGCAGCCACATATGGCAAGGGAATTTACAAAACTGACAACGGTGGTAGAAGCTGGTACCCCTTAGACTTGGATCAAAAGGATCTTTATGCATACTTTAAGCGCCTATATCTGGATTCACGTGAAAAGGATATGCTGTATGTGGCAACCACAGGCGCCGGTTTGTTTCTCCTTAATCTCCAAACAGGATCCCTTAAGAAGGTTGATCGATTCAAGGATGAAAATGTAAGATCCGTCACTTTTAGAAATACTGCATCTGACTTGCTAGGCAGCAGAGAGGTTCTGGTGGCCATTAACGACGGGGGTATTTTCGAGGCCCCAAACGCATTGGGCCGCTGGCAGACATCCAATCAAGGCCTTGTCTTCCGTGGTGACGTGAATACGCTTTTTTCCCATGGTAGCACACTGTATGCAGGCACCGTGAAAGACCTGTTTAGGTGGGACGAATCCTCAAAGCAATGGGTGGAGGCATCACAAGGGATCAGCAATAAGAACATTCTTTCCATGGGTGCTCATCCAGAAGGTAAGATCTTTTATGCAGGATCGGGTGCGTATGAGGGGAAAAGGGGACGCTCTAGACATATTCCGTGCCTCTATAAGAGTCCAGACAGGGGTCTCACGTGGATAGGCTCGGATAAGGGGATTCGGGATGGCACCCTGATCTATGCAATTGCCATCAATCCCGGATGCCCTGAAAGAATCTATCTGGGTACTTCAGATGGCGTGTACCGATCCACGGACAACGGCTTGAATTGGGTAAAGGTAACAAATAATCTCCCAAAAGGTCTGAAGGTATTTGACATCAAAATATCACGAATGGCTGATGGCGAGGATGTAGTTTACGCTGCAACCTCAAGAGGCATCTTCATGACACAGGATACGGACCAGACTGGTTGGAGCAATAAAAGCTTTGGCCTCGAACCAACGGCCATAACCAGCATTATTTTGTTCCCTAATTAGCTAATAGCCCTATGCTTTCTGCTCTTTCCTCTCCGCTCTTTGCTCCCATGTTCTCTGCCCCCTGAGGCCAATCAGGTCGAAGCCCTTATTTTTATTTTCTTGACATTACTTTCGAAGCTCTTTATAAGATTCATGCCATGAACAATCCAAAAGTTTTTGGAGTATGGGGAGATAAAAAGACAGATCAGGGATCTGACTCGGGTGGTAGATAGCGAGAGATTGGTGGATATCTTTGCAGAGGATAAAGTGGATGTACTGAAGGGAGTTTCTTGAGTACCCAATCTGGATAACGTCTTCAGAAAAAGGGAGTGATTATAATTAGTTAGGTTGTATTTGACTCTGTGACTGAGAAAGTGGAGCTATGTCGAGTGAAGAATAAAGTTCTATCTCACTCGTACAGAGACGGAATTCCATGAACCAAAATAACGAAACAGATCGGTCCCTCCAGCCCCGTAGCGATATGCTGCCAAGTGAGATACCCACAGGGCTACCTTATCGGGACCAGACGGATGCCGCGATCAACCTCATTTATCCTATTTACAAGCACATAGGATTCCTTATCATATTCTGTCTTTTTGTAGTCGCGATAACTGCCATTTTGACCCTTAGAACGCCCAAGGTCTATGAAGCAACCGCGATTATCCTCCCCGAGACCAAAGAATTCGGCGGGGGACAAGCGCTAAAGGCCGCTTTTCTCCAACAATTTGGCATTGCCGGCCTTGGTGGAACGAAGGCAACGCCGTCTAATGTCTTCCAAGCTGTGCTTAAAAGCAGTGAACTGGCACAATCGGTTCTTAGCCGTTACCATTACTTTTTCATGATGGGGATTAATAAAAACAGCCAAGAAAGGGTTGCCAAATCATTTGCCAAGGCTGTTAAGGTAAAAACCTCCCTAAGGGAACCAACCATTTCTGTCAGCATTCAATCCAATGACCCTATCTTGGCTGCAGATCTGACCAACTCATATGTTGTAGCATTGGACAAATACAATCGCACCAGTGCGGTAACCTCGGCACAACGGCTCCGAAAATATGTTGAAGAGCGCTTGGAGGCCGTTGACAGAGAACTTGAACAGGCTCAAGAAAAACTCCGGCACTTTCAGGAAAAAAACCGAGCCATTTCCATCTCCAAACAGACCGAGGCAACCCTGGAGGTCTTATCCAGGCTGGAGGCCCAGCGTGTAGCCCTGGAGGTGGAAAAGGCGGGCAAACAAGAATTCTTTAAGGACCCACATATAGAAATCGAAGGATTAAAGGCCCAGATCGGCGCCCTTGAAAAGAATATTAACCGTTTGACCTATTCAAAAGAGTCCAAGGTGCCGGTTGAGCGAGAAAAGGGAAGAATAGAATTTTATATTCCACTCACTCGCATTCCAGCCCTTAATTTCGGTGAAAGCAGACTCCTAATGAATGTCAAGGCCAAGACCGCTGTAGTCAACATGCTTACAACACAGCTCGAGCAGGCCAAACTCGAGGAGACCAAGGACGTGCCCACCATTAATATCCTTGACTGGGCTAAGCCCCCGAGAAGGCACATCAAACCAAACCTCAAGCTCAACGTTATTTTGAGTGTTGTTGTCAGTGTCTTTATTGGGATCTTTTTGGTCTTTTTCATAGAATTCATCCACAGAATGTTTCAAAACCCCGAGGCATCCCAAAAATGGCAAGAGATGAAAAAAGGTGTCAACAGCAAAAATACCCATTAACAAACCCGTAATACTCCCCTAACATGGACATCTTAGGAATCTCCTGACAAACCTGATAAAAATATTTCTTCTTACTTGGGTTGTGCGCGCTGAACCTATACAACCCAGGGAACGGCTTTTAAATCGACTTTGAGGAGAAAAAACGGCGCCCTGCGCCCCACGCTCTATAAGGACTCTAATGCATCCCGAACAAAAACGCATTTCTCAGTCAATGAGTCGCGAGCAGAAGCTCAAAGTGGCGCTCCAGCTCTATTACTCCGCGAGAGAACTGAAGGCGACCGGCTTGCGAGCTCAGAATCCTGATTGGGCTGAGGACAGGATTCAAGATAGGGTTCGAGAAATCTTCCTTTATGCCAGAACCTAATCTATTTCAGATCTTCACCACCCGTCTGAACAAGTTTAACATACCCTACATCGTCACAGGAGCGGTAGCGAGTATTATTTACGGTGAGCCTCGTTTGACGCGCGATATCGACCTAGTGGTGGAACTGACTTGGCTGGCATCCCCCGAATATGTGATTTTACGTAAACTGGACTACTATCGTGAGGGAAAGCCAGAAAAGCATTTGAGAGACATTGCCGGTATGATAGAGATTTCTTCCGCTCAGATAAACTTCGATCAACTTCAAAACAAAATCAAAGACTACTCTTTGGAAAAGGAGTGGAGAGAAGCACAAAAAATGATCAAAAAATAGCAGTTATTTTGGGACAACCAATTTAACTTCGTGCTATGCCCTATGTTTACCGCGCCTGCCCCGTTAAATTTTCACGGAGGTGAAACGGCGCAGCCTATTTAACTGGGGCCTGCCCCGCCTGCCCTGTAGGTATGGGATATCGTACTGGGGTTAAATTTTCACGGACATGAAACGGCGTAGCCTATTTAACTGGGGCGCTTTGCTCTCACGTTTCAGCATTGAGCTATAGGCCATCAGAAAGAAAGTTGTTTTAGAGCCAACGTCCCCTTTTTCGCTTTTTTTGCAGAAATTCATGAGAAGTATCCAGTGAACAAAGGACACACCAGAGCTTAGGAGGCTAACAGATGAAGATTAACCGAAAAGTAGTCGCTCAGAAGCTTATTGATTATCTGTATCATCGTATCACGTTGACGGAATTGGTGGATTGGGCGGAGACGGCGATGATGGAGGCAGATTTTGAAGAGCAAGACCTTGAAATCTTGCGGGATATCGTCAGCCGTTTAGGTCTGGCGGATGTGAAGACATTTGGGATATCTTGGGAAGATTGTGAAGATTTTCTGTCACGGTTGGGCTACCGTGTCAGCATAACAGTTTCGGAAACCGCGGCAATGACATAGCGCGGTGGAGCACACTACTCGAATTGTTCTATGCGGCTAACCGTGCTGCCGTCCTGACCACTATTGGACCCTGCTATAGGGTCCTGTGTCTGGGAGTTCTGCTTGCCCTGTGTAGTAGCTACAATACTGGAGCATAGCCTATTTAACTGGGGCCTGCCCCGCCTGCCCTGTAGATATGGGATATCGTACTGGGGTTAAATTTTCACGGACGTGAAACGGCGCAGCCTATTTAACTGGGGTCGTCGTCAAAAAAGTCTGCGTAAGTCTGTGGCTAAAAACATCAAATGAAAAATCAAACACTCAAATGGATCTTGGTAGTTGGGGCTCGGCCCAATTTTATGAAAATTGCGCCAATGATGAGGGCTATCGAGGCACATAACGATAAGAGCAGCACCAAAATCTGCCCCTTTCTGGTGCATACAGGTCAGCATTATGATGTGAACATGTCTGATTCGTTTTTTAAGGATCTCAACCTGCCGGAACCTGATGTGCATCTGGGCGTTGGCTCTGGCACTCACGCAGAGCAAACAGGCAGGGTAATGATAGAGTTTGAAAAGGTTCTCTTTAATGAGAGGCCCGATTTAGTTATTGTGGTAGGAGACGTCAATTCCACCCTGGCGGCAGCTTTGGCAGCAGTAAAGCTCTGTATTCCCGTAGCTCATGTTGAGGCAGGCCTCAGAAGTTTTGATCGCAGCATGCCAGAAGAGATAAATCGGCTCCTTGCAGATGCTATCTCTGATTATCTTTTCACTCCTTCAGCCGATGCAAATGAGAACTTGAAAAGGGAAGGTATACCCGAAGACAAAATCTTTCTGGTCGGTGATGTGATGGTAGACAGCCTCCAATTCCACCTGGAACAAGCCAAAAAATCCAAGATACTGGAAAAGTTGGGCCTGAGGGGAAAATCAGAATCCAGCATCCCTGACCCGTGCAGTGCGGAGCATACTTCACCTGGTCACAATCCCTGCCCCGTGAAACGCCTGCC
Organism: Desulfobacteraceae bacterium; assembly: GCA_030615105.1. Lineage (GTDB taxonomy): Bacteria > Desulfobacterota > DSM-4660 > Desulfatiglandales > B25-G16 > JAUWNK01. The sequence goes on along the minus strand of JAUWZV010000071.1, from coordinate 2,268 downwards.
GCGTGAAATGCGGAGCCTATTTCACTGGGGCGAAGCCTGTTTCACTGGGGCGCAATCCAAAATGCGAGATCCAAAATCCGCAATCCAAAATCCGCAATCCATACAGTCCTATGCCTTACTTACCCTCCACCGCCCCAGCAATGTAGACGACAAAGATGCCTTTCTAAGGATAATCAATGCGCTGACTGAAATATCTAAACGCATCCCTGTTATCTTCCCCGTGCACCCCCGCACTAGAAACCAAATTGAAGCCTTCAGGTTTCAGCATTACTTTGTTAATTTCACAAATATCGAATCACCAGTAACCAATAACAGGATTTACCTTATGGATCCGCTGGGCTACTTGGATTTTTTGAACCTGATGGCCCAGGCGAAGATGGTTTTGACCGACTCAGGTGGCATACAGGAGGAGACAACTGTTCTAAAGGTCCCCTGTATCACTCTAAGAAATACGACTGAACGCCCTATTACTCTGAGCCAGGGAACCAATGTCTTGGTCTGGAATGATACACACAGGATAAAAAACGAAGCATTCAAAGTTCTGGATGGAAAGGCAAAAAGGGCAAGCTGTCCCAACCTTTGGGACGGGAGGGCATCTGAACGCATAGTAAGCATACTGGGCCAGTATTTTAAGACTTAGAACTATTTACCATTTACGATTTACTGTTCACGAAGTTAGTGGGATGGCCATACGCCTGAGAGAATTGTGAAAATCCTTGCAGAAAAACGGATTAGAAGGAGGAAAGGAGAGGAGAAGAGGAAATGCAGTTTACAATCGGGTTTGAAAAGGAAGATACAAAAAAGCTTCATGAATACTGGGACGAAATTATCGCGACACAGCAGTGGTCTGAAGGGAAATTCACCAAGATATTTGAAGAAAAATGGGCTGAACATAATGAATTATATTCAGTGGCATTTTCAAGTTGGGGAGGAGCCGCATTAGCTGCATTGGAGTTCTATGATATAAAGGGCAAGACTGTGCTTTGCCCTTCTAACACCTTTATGGCTACCCCTTTAAGTGTGATAAAGGCTGGAGGCCACGTTGAATTTGTTGATTGTAATAAGAACGACTTATGCCTCTCATTGGATGATTTAAGGAGGAAAATAGAAGAGTATAAACCGGTGGCAGTATGGGTGGTTCATATTGGCGGACATATTGCCTTTCAAATAGAAGAAATAGCTGCTCTTTGTAAGGCAAAGGGAATCATTCTTTTGGAAGATTGTGCGCATGCTCATGGTGCATCGTGGAATGGTAAGAAACCTGGCTCTTGGGGCGATTCTGGTGTTTATTCCTTCTATGCTACAAAGACGATTTCTACAGGAGAAGGCGGGATGCTGGTTACGAAGAATGAGGAGTTAGTTGATTTTGCAAAAAAATATAGAAATTGGGGTAAGTTTGATTATGAAGTTGAGGGACTGAATTACAGGATGGATGAGTTTACCGCTGCAATCGGGTGTCTTCAGGCTGATAGATTAGATGACATAGTGGCCTGGAAAAACGAATATGCGCGAAAAAAGTTGGATAAGGAGTTCACAAATCGCGTGAAATTCCCTGAAGGCATGATATCCGGTTACTATAAATACATAGTCTTTGAAGCCATTGAGAAGTCAACCGGGAAGGTATATGATCAGCCATGCCACAAAATCATGAAAAAAGATTATGAGCTGCCGAACACGGATTGGGTAGCAAAGAATCATTGGTGTGTGCCCCTCTATTACAAAGGAGACGAAGGCTGACGTTAATGGGTCATTGCGTCAATCGTCAATAGGTAAACAGTTTGTTACCGCAAAGACGCAAAGGACGCAGAGAGGAAAGGTTTTTCCCTTGCCGTTGAGAGGTCGGCAAGGGAAAAGCTTCGCATCCTTTTGTGAAATTGGATTGATAATGGATATTAATAAATTAAGCAGTAAAATCATAGGTGCAGCTATAGAGGTACATAAAGCCCTTGGACCCGGTTTACTTGAATCAGCATATGAAGAGTGCTTATGTTATGAGCTGAGTCTCCAAGGTTTATCAGTTGAAAGGCAGAAGCCCTTACCCGTAAAGTATAAAGGAAAGAAACTGGATTGTGGTTATAGGTTGGATACCGTTGTTGAAAACGCAATCATACTTGAATTGAAATCATGCGAGAAGATTGAACCAATCCATAAGGCACAGCTTCTGACATATCTCAAATTATCAGGCCTTAATTTGGGATTGCTTCTAAATTTTAATGTGCCAGTAATGCGGGATGGCATAGTCCGAGTTGTAAACGAATTAAAGGAGTA
>JAUWZV010000055.1 GCA_030615105.1 Desulfobacteraceae bacterium | reverse complement strand
GTGAGCACCTTAACTCCTTAAATCCAACAACCCTTGATAAGTTTGGTTTCCAAATCAAATATCAAGTAGAAGAACGGTAAAGGGGCAAATCCCTATGCCCAATGAGCAGTATTATGTCAAATTTTCCAGATGTCTGAACATACAATAAGTCCACAGGATATTGAGCAATTACATAAATAGAAACAAAAAGGCGGCCAGTTTTTATTTCATCTACGTGGTTAGAGAGACAAAATCAACTAACTACTGACAACAGACTACTGACATTATAAAGAAAGTAGTATAGACAATATGAAAGATCTTTTGTATATAAAAAACAACACGGTAAGATTCAATCCAAAAATACGATTAATAACTTAGAAATTGAAAGAGAGAGTATGGTCAAATTAGACTTCAAAAAGGGAGATGGAATTTTGCCGGCTATTGCCCAAGATTATAAATCAGGCAAGGTTTTAATGCTGGCCTATATGAATAATGAGGCCTGGCAGCTCACCCTCCAGACAGGAGAGGCCTATTACTGGAGCCGCACACGGGGAGAGATCTGGCATAAAGGGGCAACTTCGGGAAATATCCAGATAGTTAAAGAAATTATTGTGGACTGTGACCATGATACTATCCTTCTCAAGATAGAGCAGTTAGGGGGGGCTGCCTGCCATCTTGGATATGAGAGCTGTTTCCATAACAAAATTGATAACAATGGGCAGGTGTCCATCATAGGTAAAAAAATATTTGATCCAGAGAAGGTATATAAAAAATGAACATACTAAAGCTTGGTATACCAAAGGGGAGCTTGCAGGAAGCCACACTCAGATTATTTGATAAATCAGGGTGGAAGATTTCTATCACTGATCGGAATTATTTTCCTGAAATAAATGATGACACTATTCAGTGCTCAGTCTTGAGGGCCCAGGAGATGCCCATCCATGTAGAAAACGGGGCTATAGATGCAGGCCTCACTGGCAAAGACTGGAAAGAAGAAAATGAATCAGATGTTGTCACTGTTGCTGACCTAATCTATTCCAAGGTAAGCCAGAGCCCTGTCAGGTGGGTTTTGGCAGTGTCTGCTGACTCCAATATAAAGAAATTGCCTGAACTACAAGGTAAAAAGATAGCAACAGAACTGGTTAATTTTACCAGAAAATACTTCGCCCAGAGAGGGGTAGATGTTAATGTTGAATTCTCATGGGGAACAACAGAGGCCAAGGTTGTAGCAGGTTTGGCAGATGCTATTGTTGAGGTTACCGAGACAGGTAGTACTTTAAAGGCCCATGGATTGAAGATTATCCATGAATTGATGCAATCAAACACCATACTTATTGCAAACAAGCAAGCCTGGGAGGATTCATGGAAGAGGGCTAAGATTCAACAGATCTCCTTACTCCTCAAAGGGGCCTTAAGGGCTGAGGATATGGTAGGCTTAAAGATGAATGTACCAAAGGAACGATTAGATAGGATTATCAGGATACTCCCCAGTATTACCTCACCCACTATGGCCAGCCTATTTCAATCCAATTGGGTCTCGGTTGAGGTAATGATTCATAAGGAAAAGGTTAGGGAGCTCATTCCTGATTTAATAAGGGAGGGAGCAGAAGGTATAATTGAATATCCTTTAAATAAGGTGATTTGACTATGCGGATTCCATTTAAAGTAATAAGGATTGAACTAATCTTTATCTCTTTTATTATTATCTTGACCGGTTGAGCTGAGGATAAGGCCTTTAGAAAGAGGTAATCCCAGGCAAAGGCAGATCTGGGAAAATCCCTTTTGGCCCAGGGAAATTTAGCAGCTGGCCTTAAAGAATTGTTAAAGGCAGTGGAGAGCTATCTCAAGGCCATTCAATTCCAACCCTCTTTTAGCAGGGCCCATCATAATCTTGGGGTCACTTATGAAGCCATGAATGAGTGGGATGAGGCTATAAAGGCCTATAAAGAATCTATAAGATATGCGCCTGAAGATCCGAGATCCCATTTCTATCTCGGTAAGGTTTACTTGAAAGCTAAAAAACCATCTCTGGCCATTGAAAAATTTGAAGAAACTATCACCTTAGACAAAAGTAATACTTTTGCGCCTGAGGCTAAGCGCCTGTTAGGGAAGATAAAATAAGACTATGGTAGTTGCAACCAAGGCCATAAACTTCCGCCCCTTTATTGTCATGGATGTGTTGGAAAGGGCTAACGCCCTTGAGAAAGTGGGTAAGGATATCATTCACCTTGAAATAGGTGAGCCAGATTTTGATACACCTCAATGCATAAGGGAGGCCGGGATTAAGGCCATCAGGGAAGGAAAAACCCACTATACTCACTCTCAAGGAATTCCTGAGTTGAGAGAGGCTATCTGCTACCATTACATGGATAAGTATGGTGTTCACATAAAACCTGATCAGGTCATAGTAACCTCTGGTACATCACCGGCAATGTTATTGATCTTTTCGACTCTATTAGAGCCGGAAGATGAAATTATTGTATCTAATCCGTATTATCCTTGCTATCCCAATATTATCAACTATGTTGGTGGAAATTGCGTATTTGTAAATATTGAAGAGGATGATGGATTTCAATTCCGGCCAGAAGAGGTTGCCCAAAAAATATCTCTCCAGACCAAGGCAATCCTTATAAACTCTCCATCTAATCCTACTGGAAATCTCCTTTCACCTGATAGAATGGGCTGCATTGCTGATCTTGGACCATATATCATCTCTGATGAGATATATCATGGCCTGGTATATGAAGGCAAAGAGCACACGATCTTGGAGTATACAGACAAGGCATTTGTTTTAAATGGCTTCTCCAAACTCTATGCCATGACTGGTTGGAGACTCGGATACGTAATTTCTCCACCGGACTTTGTCAGGCCTATACAAAAGATGCAGCAAAACTTTTTTATCTCAGCCGGCAGTTTTTCCCAATGGGCAGGTCTGGCAGCTTTAAACAAAGCACAGTTAGATGTTGAAAGGATGAAAACTATATTCGACCAGAGAAGGCATTATATGATTAAAAGGCTCAGAGAACTTGGTTTTGGTATCAGTGTTGATCCTGTTGGAGCATTTTATATATTAGCCAGGGCTAAACATCTATCCAATAATTCATACGAACTGGCCTTTGAGATTTTAGATAAAGCAGGGGTGGGTGTTGCACCTGGGATCGATTTTGGCTCAGGGGCCGAAGGATACCTCAGGTTTTCCTATGCAAACTCCCTTGAAAATATCACCGAAGGGCTCCGAAGGATAGAGGAATTTTTGAAAAATCGGTAAACCCCATTAGAAAATTTGAATGGGGTTTTTAGCCAAGCCCAAACTTATTGATTTATTCACACTGCCATAATTAGCATAGCTTTTTTCTAACGGGGTAAATGCAAGTCTCCTTTTTAAAGAGTGCCACCCGGCCCGAACAATTTCCACCTTCAGATAGACCTGAAGTTGCCTTTGCCGGCAGATCAAACGTTGGAAAATCCTCCCTCATAAATAGACTGGTAAATTCCCGAAATCTGGCCCGGACAAGTTCGAGGCCAGGGAGGACAAGGTCTATCAATTTCTTTTCTTTTGGAAAAGCTCTGTATTTAACAGACCTTCCTGGCTATGGATACGCAGGGGTTTCAATCAAGGTCAGGCGGGATTGGAAAAAACTTGTTGAGATCTATCTAAAAAAAAGGTCCAACCTAAAGGCGGTTGTGGTGATCATGGATATAAGACGGGAGCCAGGGGAAGGGGATTTAGATCTCTTGAACTGGCTAAAGGCATTCCAGATAAAGTCAATTATTGTGCTTACTAAGGTAGATAAATTATCAAAAAATGAAGTTAATAGACAAATTGATCTTATTTCAAACCAACTCATAAAGGGAGGTTTTAATCAACCTATCACTTTTTCCGCCAAAACAGGCCAGGGAAGAAAGGAACTCTGGAAAAAGATAAATGAGATAATAGAAAGTGCCTAAAGTGCCTAAAATTACAAATGCCTAAAGTGAAGGAAAAAAATCATTCTAACTTTTAACTTTAGCTCACTTTTAACTTTTAACTTTCAGAGTCCATATGCCTTTATCTTTTTATGGAGATTGCTTCTCTCCACTCCAATAGCTTCGGCAGTCTTTGAAATATTTCCTTCAAACTCTTTTAATTTACTGGCGATAAAGTTTTTTTCAAGCATCTCTCTGGCCTCCTTTAGGGTGTCAAAAGAAAAAAAGCTCTCCAGCTTACTGTCTTCAATTCTAAATGTGTTAAAGGGAGGGGGTATATCTTTTGCAGCAATTACCTTACCAGGGTACATAATGGCCATCCTTTCTATCAGATTTTTAAGTTCCCTGACATTGCCAGGCCAGCTATACTTCTTTAGCATATCAAGGGCATCGGGGCTTAGAAATTTGCGTTCCTTTTTAGTATCAAGGGAAAACTCATCCAAAAATTCACTCACTAATTCTTGTATATCATCAACCCGCTCCCTCAATGGTGGAATCCTGATAGGTATAACGTTGAGGCGAAAGTAGAGGTCATCCCTGAATGTTCCCCTTTCAATCTCTTTCTCTAAATTCTTATTGGTTGCAGCAATAACCCGTACATTTACACTTATAGTTCTGTTGCCACCTACGCGTTCAAATCTCTGCTCTTGTAAAATGCGTAAAACCTTTGACTGGGCCTTTAGGCTCATATCTCCAATTTCGTCTAAAAATAACATTCCATTATTGGCCTGATCAAATTTGCCCCTTTTCATCGAAGTGGCCCCAGTAAATGCTCCCTTTTCGTGCCCAAAGAGTTCTGATTCTATCAAATCATCTGGTATAGCAGCGCAATTAACCTCAATAAAAGGTTTGTCATTTCTTTTGCTTAGTCTATGAATTGTATGGGCTACTAACTCCTTACCTGTTCCATTTTCTCCAACAATAAGCACCCATGCATTAGTTGGTGCAACAATCTTTATCTGCTCTTTTAACTCAGTAATGGCCTGGCTATGTCCGGTTATCTGATACTTCAGCCGCTCTCTCTCCCTGAAAAGATCAAGCTCTGCTTCAAGCCTGTTGTAGTTCAATGCATTATTTATTGATAAAAGGACCTTTTCCAGCGAAAGAGGCTTTTCAATAAAGTCATAGGCACCCAGTTTTGTCGCCCTAACCGCAGTTTCGATTGTGCCATGGCCTGAGATCATAATTACCTGCAAACTCGGGTACAGTTCTCTAATTCTCTTCAGTGCTTCTATGCCGTCGATGTCCGGCATCCATATATCCAGCAATACAATATCCGGAATAGTCTCCTTTATTATATCCAGGGCCTTCAAACCTCCATCCGCATCTATTACCTCAAACCCCTCATCAGTAAGGATACCATGTAAAGATTGAATTATGCTTGGCTCATCATCTACTATGAGTATTGTATCCGCCATGTCGTTTTCTGTTGTCTGTTGTCTGTTGTCCGTTGTCCGTTGCCTTTGCAATTGACAATTGACCACTGACAACCATCGTCTTTAGGCTCAACGCGGATTAGTGGGGAAAAACATTGGGTATGCCACACAAATCCGTTGTAGGGTCGGGTTTTATACCCGACTGGGATTGCGGTGGCATGTAAAATACCACCCTACATGGGAACAAGAAAATTCCCACTAATCCGCGATGCCCCCGTCTTTGTTGGATTAACTTTAGGCACTTTAGCTCACTTTTACCCGCCAGACTTACGGCGGGTTAAACTTTAGGCACTTTACAATCACAATCCCATCATCTCTCCTGCTATACAGGCTGCTTTGTTGGAAGCGCCACCTTGCCCGAGTTGGTCCTTTACTAATCTTAACTCTTTTTTCATATCTGTTCTTAGCCTATCATCTTTCAGGATGGCAAGGCCTTCCTCTGCTAAACGAAGAGTTGTTGCCTTGCCCTGAATGAATTCTGGAACTATAGCCTTGCCGGCAACTAAGTTTACCAGGCCGATGTTGGATACCTTTACAAGGAATCGGCCGAGAATATAGCTCAGTGGGGATAGCTTATAGGCTATAACCATTGGTGTTTCCATTATTGCTGCCTCTAAGGTAGCTGTCCCGGATGCAATTAAGGCCAAATCAGCTATCTTTAATATCGCCTTTGTATCATACCTCCTGATTTTAATATCTATTTTTGCATCTTTTAAATAGGGCCTGACAACCTCTTCTCTGACTGTAGATGCTAATGGCAAAATGCAATACAGACGAGGATAATAGCGGGAAATGATTTCAGCTGCGCCTACCATTACCGGCATCATTCTCACAATCTCCTCAGCCCTACTTCCAGGAAGCAATCCAAGGATAGGACCTCTCTCAAAACCAATATCCAAACTTTCCTTGATTTTTTCCTTACCTCTTTCAGGTAAAGACTCGTCCAGGAGCGGATGACCCACATATTCTACTGTAAGACCATGTCTCTGGTAAAATTCTTTCTCAAAGGGGAGAATAACGGCTACCCGGTCTACCCGTTTAGCTATCTTTTTCACCCTCCCTTCCCGCCATGCCCAGACCTGGGGAGGAATATAGTAAAGCACGGGAATACCAAGAGAGTGGGCTTTTTTGGCCAAATTTAGATTAAAGCCCGGATAGTCAATAAGTATTACGAGATCTGGAGGTGTAATCTTTAATGCTTTCTTTAACTCCCTTAAGGCCCGAAAGTTGTATCTAATTCTGGGAATGATTTCTGTTATTCCTACCACAGCTAAAGCTGATAATTGATACATAATTCTGACACCAACCTTCTTCATTTCCGGGCCACCAAGTCCAAAAAATATTATATCAGGGGCCAGCTTTTTTAGTGCTATGACCAAATTTGCCCCATAAATATCCCCTGAGGCCTCTCCTGCCACAATCATTACGCTTTTTTTTGGGCTCAACTTAGGATAGTGTTTTGTTCTTCTTTTTATCTGGTCAATGATAGAGAGGGAAACAGCAAGGGCCTTTTTTCCATCAACTCCAGACACATTAGGCTTTGACCCATTTGCTATTGCCTCCACAAAGGATCTAATCTGATCGGCTAAGGGGTCACTATCAGGAAATTCATCCTCTATATGAACTGTGGGGGAAGTAAAATGACTTACCTTGATCTTTCTTCTGCCATAATCAACTGATATGTAATTATCAGGTTGGAAGATCCGAATCTTTCTCAAGGATTCATTCGAAACCCGGCTTGCTGTTAAATTTGCTATGGTACCATTAGTAAATATGATCCTAACATTTGCAAAATCTATCTTATCACTAATAACAGGCATCCCAACGGAATCTATTTCTTTAATATCCGAATTTACTATGTGCAGGATAATATCCAGATCATGAATCATTAGGTCTAAAACTACATCTACATCTGTGCCCCTTTTAGTAAAAAAGCTAAGCCGATGAGATTCGATAAAAATTGGCTTAGAAATCAATGACTCCATCTTAATTACAGCAGGATTAAAGCGTTCTATATGTCCTATCTGCAAAACAGTATTATTTCTTTCTGCCATGTCTATCAGCCTATTAGCATCCCTTAGCTTTAAGGTGATTGGCTTTTCAACTAAAAGATGTATACCATAGGTCAAAATATCATGACCAACCTCAAAGTGGGATACTGTTGGAACTGCCAAACTTAGGCCATCCACATCAGGAAGAAGTTCAGTATGGCTATTGTAAGCTTTAGTATTATACTTACGTGCCATCTCTTTTGCCCTTTCAAAATCTATATCAGCAAGTCCAACCAGATCAATATCTTCCATAGAGGCATACTTCTGGGCATGCAACTCGCCTACGTAACCCACACCGACAACGCCTAATCGTAATCTTTTCATGATTATCTTGAAACGTGGCTTTTCAAAGAGTTTGCCTACATCAATGCAAAATACTTAACAAATAATTATAAAATTCTAAATCCGAATACCCGCCTGCCTTGCCTGAGTCTTCCAATAAATGCAAGGACCATTGGGCTGGCAATAAGACCTAGTTGCTATAGCAAGACACCAGCAGACAGGTGGCGGGCAGGTCTAAATGCTAAACCCTGGCCCAGACCTGGCTTGCAAGGTAAATGTATATAGAATTCAGTTTCAAAATACTGCAATGACCTCACTATGTTTGAGCAACGTCGCGCCAGGGCGGGCAATCACAAAATCCAAAATCACAATATCAAAACTTATTTCGTTTTCTCCAGTATGGCGCCAAAGGTTTTTCATACTGTTTTGGATTTCTTATTTCGGTCATTTGGATTTGGTCCGAAAATAGAATTAATTTTCATCCTTCGTGGTGCCCAGAATGGGCATGAGTGTTTGTTTAGTATTTCGGATTTAGGGTTTAGGATTTAAGCCCACAGGTTATTGTAAATCTGTGAGCATTATACCTCAACTTATTAAGAACCTACCTTGAGACGATGGAAATACCCTTACTGTCTGCCAGCCTTATCATCTCCTCTTTATCAAAGATGAGGGTTTTACCCGCTTCAATTGCCAGAACAGATGCATTAACAGTTGACATAACCTTAATTGTGTTAAGACCAACAGCAGGCAGATCAAACCTAAAATCCTGATTGGGCTTACTAACCTTAACAACCACTGCCTTTTCTTTGGCTATAGCCCCTCCCCTTAGTATTGCTTTATCGGTTCCCTCTATGGCCTCTACTGCTAAGACTACCTTTCTCCTAACCAAAATACAATGCCCTATATCAAGGCGACCTAATTCTTTGGCTACTATCCAGCCAAATTCTATGTCCTCCATCTCCTCTTTACTCGGCTTTCTCTTAGTAAAACAGCCAGATGGTGCAAGAAGTTCTGGGAGATAAGTAATAGAGCTTACAACGTTTATCCCTTCTTTTTCAAGCTCCCTGGCCACAGCTCTTAAGATGTCATCATCATGGAAAATTAATAATTTTCCAATTAGTGCCAGTCCTTTTATATCTGGCATAACACTGGTAAACATGTTGGCCTTGGTGATTGCACCTGCCATCAGAACATGATTAACCCCCCTTGATTTGAAGGCGCTAAGCAAATGACCAAATTGACCAAGCCCTATCCAGGCAATTTCATCAACAATGCTCGCCAACTCCGGCATAGTCTCTCCCTTGTATGCCACAGCGATTACCTTTAATCCCTTCCTCCTGGCTGAGTCGGCTACTAAAAGGGGAAATTTTCCACTTCCTGCTATAAGGCCTATCTTATCCATTTTTAATTAACTATTGACAATTGACAATTTTCAATTGTCCATTACCTACCTGACAATACCCCTTTCTGAGTTGACCAAAAATTCAAGCAGTATTTCTAACTCCTTAAAAGGGGGGATCTCTCTCCTGACAATTTCCAGTGCCTCATTAAACAGGTGATGATCACGCCATATAATCTGATAAGCCTTTTTTAACCTATTTATATTTTCCTGGGAAAATCCTTCTCTTTTAAGGCCTATCTGATTTAATCCATACAATTTGGCCCTGTCACCAGAGGCCATCATGAAAGGGGGGATATCTTTGACTATGGCCGATTTACCACCGATAAATGCATAACTTCCTATCCTGACAAACTGATGTATGGCTACCAGACCCCCAATAATAGCATGGTCACCTATCTCTATATGACCACCAAGGGTTGCAACATTTGACATAATAATGGAATTCCCCAAAGTACAATCATGAGCTATATGGGCATAGGCCATAATGTAATTCCTGTTCCCAACTTTTGTAACTCTATCCTGTTTGGTGGTAGCTCGATTAATGGTTACAAACTCTCTAATTATATTTTCATCCTCAATAACAAGCCTTGTATCCTCACCTCGATAATTGATGTCCTGGGGAGGCAGACCAAGGGAGACGAAGGGGTAGATCCTGTTTTTTTCCCCTATTACTGTATTCCCATCTATAACTGCATGGGAGCCAATAACTGTATCCTTGCCTACTGTTACATTTTCGCCTATGATTGAAAATGGTCCAATCTTAACCCCGTCCGCTATCTTTGCCTTTGGGGACACAACAGCAGACGGATGAATATTTACTCCCATCTCTTTTACCCTATTGCAGCTACTAACTCGGCTTCTGCTGCTACCTTCTTATTTACCATTGCCTTCCCTTTCATTTTCCATATTCTGCTACCTTTTCTCATTGCAGTCAGTTCAAAAAGGATCTGGTCGCCAGGCAGAATCGGCCTCCGAAATTTTACCTTGTCCATAGCCATGAAGTATACTGGATTATCCTTATTCTTTTCATTTTCTGGTACTGATAATCTTGCAAGTATTCCACCTACTTGAGCCATGGCCTCTATCACTAAAACGCCAGGCATAATGGGGTTTCCTGGAAAATGACCCTGAAAAAAAGGCTCATTTATGGTTACATTCTTGATCCCTACTATCCTCTCTCCTATCTCAAGTTCTGTAATCATATCCACGAGCAGGAATGGATGCCTGTGTGGAAGTATCTTTATGATATCCTTATAAGTCAGGGGCAAATCCATTATCCTACTACTCCTTTTTTAATACTTCTTCCAATTCCTTAACCCTGCTCTCTAACCCCTTTAACCTTTCTGAATACTCTGGGAGTCTCCTTATATGCCCCCTCGTTTTTAACCAGAGGCGATGAGGCATTGTTGGAATACCAGAAACAACTTCACCGGACGGAATTGATTTGGCCACACCAGATTTTCCAGCTACCATTACCCTATCACCTATCTCAATGTGATCAGTGACACCAACCTGCGGTCCTATAACAACACCTTTTCCTATGTTTGTGCTCCCCGCAATGCCCACCTGGGCAACAATAATGGTGTTTTCACCAACAACTACATTATGTCCGATCTGGACAAGGTTATCGGTCTTTACACCTTTCTGTATCAATGTCTTACCAAGGGCGGCCCTGTCAATAGTATTATTTGCCCCGATTTCAACCTCATCTTCTATCTGAACAATACCTGTCTGTGGAATCTTGACACTTATATCACCATCCCTGGCGTAACCAAAGCCATCACTTCCTATGACAGTTCCTGCATGAATAATTACCTTCTTTCCTATTATACATTCAGGCATTATCGTCACATTTGGGCAGATAACACTTTCGTCGCCTACTGTGACCTTGTCGCCAACATAGACACCTGGGAAAAGAATAACTTTATTGCCTATTACCGACTCTCGCCCAACATAAACAAAAGGATATATTGACACCTCTTCTCCTATGTGAGTGCCTTCTTCAATAACCGCCTTTTCACTTATTCCGGGGAAGCGAGGAACTGGAGGGGCAAATATGGTTGCCACCCTGGCGTAGGCAAGGTGGGGATCTGGAACTATCAATTGTGGCCTTTGATAAAGACTGGTCAGCTCCTTTACAATAACAGCAGATGCCTTTGTTGCCTTGATCTGATCCTTTAAACGTGGATCTGCCAAAAAGGATATCTCTCCCTCCTCAGCCACATGAAGGGAATTAATCCCTTTTATCAAAATCTGATCATTGCCTACAATAGTGCCACCTATTAATTCGGCTATGTGTCTCAGGGTTACTTCCAATTCTGGCAACCTATTCTTTTTTTTCTTCCTTTATCTGATCATAGGCCTTGATAAGCTCTTCAGTGATGTCAATTGAGTCAGCCCAATAAAGAACACCACCTGCCCTCTTTTCCATTATCAAGGCGTAGTTTCCTTCGGAGCCTATTTTTTCAATAACCTTACTTAATTCTTTAAAGATCCTTTTTTTTTCTTTTTCCTGTGCCCTTATCATCTCTTCATTAACATCCTTGAAAAAATATTCTAACTCCCTGGCCTTCCTTTCAATGGTCTTCTTTTTATTTTCCTGGGCATCCATACTCAACATCATACCCTGCTTTTCCAATTCATTCCTTAAATCCAAAAGTTCTTTTTGTTTTTTATCAAGTTGCCTCTGGAGAACATCTTTTTTCTTCTTTAGAAGCTGAAATATCTTTTGTCCTTCCTTAGATTTTTCAAGACATCTTTGAAGATCAATTAAACCAATCTTAAAATCTTCCCCCAGAGCTACATTATGAATCAATAGGATTGCAATAATGATAGTAGAAAATAAAAAAGCCTTCTTCATTCTTGACTCCATTCTTGGTGTAATTTTTTTATTGGATGGACCTGTAGGGGTTCGATTTACCTGCCCGCCATCGCGAGCCGCTCAGGCGAGGCGGGCGGGTCGAATCCCGCTTTGCGGGACGTCATAAATGCCGCCCCTACAAGGACTTAACAAGGAAATTCCTATACTATTTAATTAAACTAAAAATCAGGTTTGAACATAACATTATTTTTCTCTTGTTAGTCAACTATGTTGGGTTCACTGTGTTTCTTGGGTTTCTTAGATTCATCTGGTTTTAAGGATGTTAAAGAATAATAAATTTAAAGCCTCATCCTGTGAGAAAAAAGCTTGCTCCATAGAGTAAGCAAACTCAACGAACACTAAAATGGTGTTCCAATAGTAAACTCCCAGCTGCTTGATGCCTCACCAGGCTTCTGGTCAAGATTGTAACCCCATTCCAAACGTAGAGGTCCTATAGGTGAATACCATCTTATCCCTCCCCCAGCACTCCGCCTAATTCCACTGAAGGCATATTCCTCATCTGCAGTAAAGACATTTCCTGCATCAAAGAATAGAACACCGAATACCCCCTGTTCCTTTACGAGAGGAAACCTGAACTCAAGGTTATAGACCATCATCTTTTCTCCACCTATCCTGTCACCTGTAACAGGATCAACAGGTGAAATAGATCCATAATCAAATCCTCTAACCGTATTCATTCCTCCTAATTTAAATTTTTCGTAAACGGGCAATTCACCTCCTGTCCTCTTCTCAACATAGCCCCATCTTCCCTGTACAGAAAATGCTGAATCTGAGAAAAGAGGGAAAAACCATGCCGATCTGGCCCTGTATTTGGTAAAATAGTTATCCCCTCCAAAGATGCCACCTGCATATTCTACTGATAAGGAGTTAACTGAGCCCTTTCTGGCATTAAAGCGCCTATCTCTACTATCCCTGGAAACCCCAAGCGTCATGCTGCTTGTAATATTTCTTCCCTCCATATCCTTTATTACCTGAGAGGCTGTTTCTGATACATCCGAGATCTTAGCATCATCATATGTATAGATAACAGAGCCCCTGGTGAACTCAATTCCTAAGGGAAAACCAAACCTCAATCTTCCCCCAAGGCTGTCCTTGGTATATTCGTCATATTCGTATTTCCAGTTATATAGATCAATACCTGCTGATAAAGGCCTATCAAATAGCCACGGCTCAGTAAAACTGAGGGTATACCTATTAGACTTGGAACTCAGGGAGGCCCTAGCCGTTAATGACTGGCCAAGACCAAAGAGGTTGTTCTGGGATATTTCAAACATCCCTATAGCCTTTTCTACCGAACTATATCCAGCACCAAATGAAAACATACCGGTTGGTCTCTCCTTTACATGTATATCAAGGATCATCTCATCATCGCTGCTTCCCTTTTTTGTTTTAACCTCTACCTCCTCAAAAAAACCCAGGCGATGAAGATTCTGACTGCTTTTTTTTAACTTCTTCCCGCTGAAATATCCACCTTCAATAACCTTTAGCTCCCGGCGAATAACCTTATCCCTGGTTCTGTCATTTCCAGTGATTATTATTCTCTCAAACCTAACCTTCTTTCCTTTTGAAATCCGGTATGTAATATCAACATTATGTTCTTTGTCATCCTCTTTGATCTCAGGTGAAATATCCGCAAAGGCATAGCCTTCGTTCGAATAAATTTCACTCAAGGCTAATGTATCAGCCCTGATAATCTCCCTATTGTATACCTTCTCTTTTGTTATTTTAAGCGCCTGATAGAGTTCATCTTCTTCTTTTATAAGATCTCCCCCAATACCAATCTTCCCAATAGCATATTGAGGTCCTTCATTAATCTTAATAGCAATCATAAGCCCTTCATCTTTTTTATAAGAGATCTCTGGCTCACCCACTCTTGCCCTTATATAACCGTTATTATGATAAAATGATTTTATCTTGAATATATCACCTTCTAATTTTTCTCTATCCAGATAACCAGAGTCAGTAATAAAGGAGAAAAACCCTTTTTCGCTTGTCTCCATAAGATCTTTGAGATCATCATCATTATATTTGGCATTCCCAAAAAATTTAATTTTCCTTATATAGACCTTATCTCCCTCTTTTATTTGATAAATTAAGGCCACTTCATTATTGGGAAGATCCTCAATCTTTTCTCCTATTTCAACATTATAATATCCTTCTTTATGGTAATGATCTTTTAACCTCTCTAAACTATCTTTGATACCTTTCCTGTTAAGGATAGAGTATTTTTTTATCCCTAAAATCTCCATTAGATCCTTCCGATCAATCTTCTTGTTCCCCTCAAATTTAATCTTGCCAATCGACGGTTTTTCACTAACCCTATACGTGATTATTTTACCTCCGGGGCCGTCCTCAACATTTATCTGGACATCCTCGAAAAAACCCATCTGATATATGGATCTAAGATCTTTATCGAGTGATCCGGCGTCAAATATTGCCCCTTTTTGGCTCTCAATTGCCGCAAGGATGGCATCAGTTTCAATCCTCTTATTTCCTTTAATATAGACCGAATCTATCTGGATAATACCTTTAATGCGGTTTTTTAACGCCAATACCGCCCTCTCCAAAATCTGGGCTAATCTATCTATCCTATCTCCTACAACAAAAACAGAGGAAGGCCTCCTTTCAGTTGATATGGGAGTGAGGGTAAGATCAAGACTGATCTTTTCTCCAATCTGGGTGAGACTGCCTTTTATTAACCAATCGATCCTCTTCTCTTTTCCCACCTTCCTTACAAGATCTAAATCTGATAATTTTATCCGAGGTAGTTTACTCTTATTTATTATAGCCGGATCCATAAGGTCAAACCCCTCTCTTGCCAGCCTTGCTGTTAACATCTCTTGAAGGCCCAAAACAAGATGATCCATAGGCTTCAGCATATAAATCTTGAAAGGAAGAACAGCTATCTTGTCTGACAACTGTGCCCTTACATCTGTAGGGATCAAAAGAGGGATTAAAAGTAGAAAAACAGGAAAAGGCACCAATATATGGCCCGAATAGGAGAATATCCTTTGAATCACTGACTTACTCGTTGCTGGTTGCACGCTGCTGGTTCCTGGTTACTTTTTTATGCTTACTGATTAATGTTTACTGGTTGCTCACCGTTGGCTCATCAAAAAATACGAGTAACGAGTAACTTCAGACATCTGGAAATTTGGATTAAGCCCTTTTTGCTAAAATGTCAAAAAGGATATAAAAACAGGGACTTACGGCCAAATTTGAACCGGGCATAACTCCTTGCCCCCTCCTCTTTGGTAGGGTACCATATATCTA